>JAGWUO010000076.1 GCA_028868395.1 Cytophagales bacterium
CCGTATTAATGTTAGCCATTCCGGCTCGCATTGCCGAGTGTAAAGAGGTTGTCCTTTGTACACCAGCCGTTCACCCTGCCATTTTCTACGCTGCTAAATTATGTGGTGTTACTAAGATGGCTAAAGTGGGAGGATCTCAAGCTATTGCTGCCTTGAGCTTAGGAACAGAAAGTGTTCCCGCTGTTTATAAAATATTTGGCCCAGGAAATCAATATGTTACTGCTGCCAAGATGTATGCTAATCGATTAGGTACGGCCATCGATATGCCAGCTGGTCCATCAGAAGTAGCTGTGTATGCTGACCAAACTGCTAATCCTGCCTATATTGCCTCTGATTTATTGTCGCAAGCAGAACACGGTTCGGATTCTCAAGTACTATTAATTAGTACCTCATCAGCCATCATTGAGCAAACAATGGCTGAAATATCCAATCAATTAGCTGAATTACCTAGAAAAGAGCTTGCTGAAAAAGCCTTAGCAAATTCTAAATTCGTCTTAGTAAATACTTCAGCTGAGGCTATTGACTTATTAAATGAGTATGCTGCAGAGCACTTGATTCTAGCCTGTGATAATGCAGAAGGTTTCTCTGATCATATTCGTAATGCAGGATCCATATTCTTAGGGAATTATACCCCTGAATCTGCTGGTGATTATGCCTCAGGCACAAACCATACTTTGCCTACAAATGGTTTTGCAAGAGCCTATTCAGGCGTTAATTTAGATTCGTTTACAAAGAAAATTACCTTACAATCCATATCAAAACAAGGTTTGGAGCAATTAGGTAAGACTATTATTGATATGGCTGAGGCTGAATCCCTTCAAGCTCATGCCAATGCCATTAAAATTAGATTAAGCTAAATATGAAATTCGAGAACTTCATATTACCTCATATATGGAATCTAAAACCTTATTCATCTGCCAGAGATGAATTTAAGGGAAAAGAGGGTGTATTTCTAGATGCGAACGAAAATCCATTAGGTTCGGGAGTTGTAGAAAATTGGAATCGCTACCCAGATCCTTTACAATTAGCTATTAAAGAGCAATTAGCTGAAATTAAGGCATGTTCCACTGATCAAATTTTCCTCGGAAACGGATCAGATGAGGCTATTGATTTGCTTATGCGCATGACCTGCCAATCAGGTGTTCATAATATTATTTTATGCCCTCCTACCTATGGAATGTATGAAGTAAGTGCTTCCATTAATCACATTGAACAGCGTAAAGTAAGTTTGACTACGAATTATCAATTAGATGTGGAAGGAATATTACAGACTAAGGATGTGAATACACGCCTTTTATTCCTTTGTTCACCCAATAATCCGACGGGAAACAAATTGAATCGCTCTGATATTTATACGCTAATTGAATCATTTAATTCAGGATTTGTCATTATTGATGAAGCCTATATTGACTTTTCAGATGAACCTAGTTTTATCTTAGAATTAGAGAAATATCCTCAGGTTATTGTGATGCAGACACTTTCCAAAGCGTACGGATTAGCTTCACTTCGTTTAGGTATGGCTTTCGCACATCCCACCATCATTGGTTTATTAAATAAAATCAAACCACCTTATAACATCGGAGGCGCAACACAGGAGATTGTACACAAAGCTTTAGCTAACCTAGCTTTTAAAGACAAAGCAGTACATTTAATTCTTGCAGAACGTTCTCGGTTAATAGAGAACCTTCAAACTATTCCAGAGGTTATGCATATTTATCCAACTGATGCAAATTTTGTATTAGTGAAATTTGCGCAAGCGAATGAATTATTTAACTACTTAATAGAAGCCAAATTAATCACTAGAAACAGAAGTTCTGTTGCTTTGTGTGAAGATTCTATCCGTATTACGATTGGTATCTCAGAAGAAAACGATAAATTAGTTCAACTAATTAAACAATTCTACAAAGCATAACATGTTAAAGCGTCTATTTCTATGCTTGTTACTAGTCAGTTCTTTTACTTCGGTAAGAGCACAGATGAAAGACTGGGCAGCAGGATTTAGAGTGGGTGAACCTGGTGGCTTTATGATTAAGCGCTATTTACCCAGTGGTAAGAATGCAGTAGAATTTAATTTTGGTAGTTATGGTGGACTTTGGGGAACTAATCGTTCCTATCAAAACGGATCGTTTCAAAATAGCGGATTCTCGATGAACGCCTTGTATTTATGGCATCGTCCTACACTAGTTAATTCAGATTTGCACTATTATTATGGAGCAGGTCCTCAATTTGTTTCTAGAAACCTCTTTTCAGATAATTCTATTTATCCAGAAACTAAGCGCGGTCTTGGTGCGGCTGGAGTAGCTGGGATGGAATATTTCCCTATTGATGCCCCTAACCTATCTTTTTTTGCGGAGATAGGTATGTATTCAGAAATTCTACCCAATCCATTTTTCCTTCACATTCAAGGTGGTGTAGGGGTAAAAGTAAATTTTTAAAGGATGTAGCTCAGTTGGCTAGAGCGCTTGCATGGCATGCAAGAGGTCGTCGGTTCGAGACCGATCTTCTCCACATTTACAAACGGTCTTTAAAAGACTCGTATCCAAACGATTTCAATAAGTGGAATTGCCCCTCTTTATCTAATTTACCGATACTTGGTAAATTTACTCCATTGAAAGTAGTTGTTTTCACCATCGTATAGTGAATCATATCTTCTAGAATGATTTCATCCCCTATCTGCAATTCTTTTTCAAACGAGTAATCACCGTAAAAATCTCCGGCTAAACAAGTCATTCCGCCAAACCGATAGGTAGGCTTTCCTTCCTCAGGTTCTGAATTAGCTCCTCTTATTCGAGGTTTATAAGGCATCTCCAAAGTATCCGGCATATGGGCCGCAAAAGAAACATCTAAAATAGCCACCGTTATACCAGCAGATTCGACAATATCTAACACGGTTGATTTTAAAAAGCCCGTCTGCCAACCCACTGCTGAACCTGGTTCAAGTATAATCTGTAGGTTAGGGTATTTTTGGCGAAATCCTTTTAATAATCCAATTAAATGCTCAACGTCATAATCAGCTCTCGTGATTAAATGACCGCCTCCTAAATTCAACCATTTTAAATGAGGCAATAAATCACCAAACTTTTCCTCAATTACCTTTAATGTACGCTCTAAAACGAATGAATCATTTTCACATAGGGTATGAGAATGTAATCCTTCTATGCCAGCCGGTAAATCTCCTAAATCAGAACGACGAATGCCTAAACGTGAACCGGCTACACAAGGATTATACATATCTGTCTCTACTTCTGCATATTCCGGATTAATCCGTAATCCACATGATATACCTGCAGCGTGAGCTCGATCTTTATATTGATGGTATTGATTTAGCGAATTAAACGTAATATGACCCGCATAGGACACAAGCTCTTCCCACTCCGGCTCTAAATAGGCAGGTGAATAAACATGGGGCCTCACTCCCATTTCTTCAAAAGCTAAACGCGCTTCATGTAAGGAACTAGCAGTAGCCCCTGCTAAATACTGCTTGACTAATGGGAATTCGTGGTAAAATGAAAATCCTTTTAATGCACAAATAATCTCAATACCTGCTTCTTGCTGAACTCGCTTTAACAGTTCGAGATTAGCAATCAGTAAATTTTCCTCCAATACATAACAAGGAGATGGAATCGAAGGATAATAAGACATCTTAATATTCGTGAGGTAAAGTGATATTGTGTTGTTCTTCCCAAGGCAAACCATGGATGTTCAATAATTCCATGAATGGATCTGGGTTAAATTCCTCCACGTTAAATACGCCTGGAGCGAACCAAGAGCCATCAATCATTAAAGACGCACCAATCATCGCTGGAACCCCGGTGGTATAACTAACCCCTTGAGCTTGTACTTCTTGGTAACAATCTGCATGATGGCAATTATTCCAAACATAGTAAGTGGCATCCTTGCCATCTTTGATTCCTTTGATTTGGCAACCAATCGAAGTTTGACCCGAATAATTCTCCCCTAAGGTTCCTGGTTCTGGCAAAACGGCCTTTAAAAACTCTAACGGTACGATATCCATTCCATTAAACTTAATGGGAGTTATCGAGGTCATACCTACATTTTGAAGAACCTCTAAGTGCGTTAAATAAGCTTGACCGAAGGTCATCCAGAAACGAGCACGTTTCAAGGAAGGGAAATTTTTCGTTAGCGACTCTAACTCCTCGTGATAAAGCACATATGACTCTCTAGGTCCAATGTTAGGATAATCAATAGGCTTGTGAATTGACATCGGTTCGATCTCAATCCATTCACCATTTTCCCAGTATTTACCTTTTTGTGTAATCTCACGAATATTAATCTCTGGATTAAAGTTAGTAGCAAAAGCTTTTCCATGATCTCCTGCGTTACAATCGATGATATCTAAATAATGCATCTCATCGAAATAATGCTTATTAGCATAAGCCGTATAAACACCGGTTACACCTGGATCAAAACCACAGCCTAATAAAGCCATTAAGCCGGCTTTCTTAAACTTCTCTTGGTAAGCCCATTGCCACGAATACTCAAACTTCGCAACGTCTTTAGGTTCGTAATTCGCTGTATCTAAATAGTGAACACCCGCCTCTAAGCAAGCATCCATAATTGTCAAATCTTGATAGGGTAATGCTACATTGATAACTAAGAATGGCTTTTCTTCTTTGAATAAAGCGACTAATTCCGGTACATTATCTGCATCTACTTGACGTGTTTTCACAGCTGTAGGTAATCCAATAGCAGCACATTCAGCGGCAATGGCATCACATTTAGATAAAGTACGAGAAGCGAGAACGATCTCAGAAAAGGAAGCAGGATTCATCGCGCATTTCTTTACGACTACATTTCCCACGCCACCAGCACCAATAATTACGATTTTTTTAGACATAGCATTTTAAAAAGAAATGCAAAAATAGAACATCAATGGCTAAAAACCATATTAATTTTTATAGGGACGTATAATTTTGACAATTCGATCTAGCCAAAACTTTTGGTACAACAAATCCTCCCGAACACCATACGTAGTACTAGCATGAATGAAACTAATGGCTGGACGATCTTTGGTTACTAAACCTACGTGATTAATGAGCCCTACCTTTCCTGTTGCAAAAAATACCCAATCCCCTAATTGAACATCTTTTAACTTGATTTCTTCTCCAAATTTGGCTTGATCTGATGACACCCTCGGAATAGAAAAATCATTGGAGGCATAAGCCGTAAATAGAAGGCCTGAGCAATCCATACCACTTTTATCCATTCCACCTGTTTTGTAAGGGACACCTTTGTATTTCTTGGCTTCTTTTATAATATCCTTCAGTTCTGAAGAACTGTAATAAGAAGAACCAGGACGGTGAAAAATCCGTTTGACGAAAGAACAGGAGTCTAGCAAAATCAATAAGAAAGCAAAAAACAGTAAACGCTTACACATAGACTAATTCTTTGGTTTCTAAATAGATTAAAACTCCCTTTGTTACTTGATGACCCATGTCTACTAAAGTTTGCTTGTAGCGATTAATTTGGTCGATGTGTTCTGGCTTTTGTTTACCCGTTTTAAAGTCAATCACCTGCAAGGCCTCGCCTATTTTATTTACTCGATCCGGACGAATGATTTTTCCGTCTGGACACAGTAAATCTACTTCTTTAAAAGCTAAAAGATCTTTGGCAAAAAATGACCGAACCTCTTCTGATTTAAAAAGAGCATCTAAAGAAGAAACGTCTATTTTAGATTTTGCCTTAACATCATCCCAGGCATTTATGTCTGGAAGTTGAGCTAATAAATCATGTAATTGATTACCAATTTCTCTCTTTTGTGAAGCAGCGGTATACAAATCAGCTTTAGCAGAATTAACCCGAAGTAATACGGGTGATACCTCATTTCCTAACGAGATTTGTACGTTTTTCTCCAAATTAGGTAGATCCGCGTGTTCTAAGGAAGGAATGACGGTCGTATTAGAAAAGGCAAAATAGGAAGTGTTCCAAGCGGTTGTCGTATGTAAGTAGGTAGGAATTTCAACGGACTCAGTCTTTTCTTTTGCATATTCATAAACAAGGCGACCTACCGAATTGGTATATGTTGAAATAGTCTTAGTATGTAAATCAGGATCGGGAACGCTTAATAATAGATGCAAGGATTGCTTAGGGCGCGTTGTGGCTACATAAAGCATATTGAGTGCATCTAGGAAGATAGCTTCTTTCTCTTTTTGAGTTTGCTCAGCTAAACCGGGAAAAGATAGTATTTCCGATGAATTAACCCGACCGTAGATATGTTTCAATTGGGAAGTTTCACTCAATTGCAAATCAGCCGACTCCTCCTCACCCATTTCATACCAAATTTTTTCTGAATCAGCCTGAAAAGTCCAATTAACAAATGGTAGAATGACTACCGGA
>JAGWUO010000077.1 GCA_028868395.1 Cytophagales bacterium
GGGGCGATTTAATTCCTCCCAAACCCGCATCTCATCATTGTTATAAGCCTCCATCAAGTCGCGGTAGCGTTGGGTGCGTTTCATGGCCGTAGAAATGAATCCTTTAATCTCTTGCATCTTTTCGTTAACCCACGGATTTCTGCCGGCCCAATGCTGATTAAATGCAATTTGCTCCGCTTTCATATGTTCTTGCACCGCATCTTGCGCGTATTTCTGCATCCGCGAATCGATGGTCGTATGAATCCTCAGGCCGCTGGTATACAAATTAAGTTGTTGGTCCTCTGGGCGGTCTTTGTTGATTTCTTGGATGATACCCAAAATTTCTTTTCGGATCGACTCTCGCAAATACGGCGCAGCACCCGTATTTTGATTCTCTACTTTGTATTTCAAATTCAGTGGATCAGCCTTCATCTTTTCCGCATCCTCTTCCGTGAGGTATTCGTATTTCGCTAATTGACCTAGAACCGTATTGCGACGTGCTAATGTGCGTTCTGGACGAATGCGCGGGTCGTAAAGAGAAGGGTTTTGTAATAAACCGATCAAAGTTGCTGCTTCTGGATAGGTGACCGTCTGAACGTTTTTCTGGAAATAGGTACGGCAAGCGACCTGGATTCCATAGGCATTATTGCCAAAGCTCACCTCATTCAAATACATCGCTAAAATTTCCTGCTTGGTGTAGCGTCGTTCTAGTTTGATGGCTAAAATCCATTCTTTGATTTTGGCAATCGCCGTCTTCAATCCTCCCACCTTCATCAACAAACCCATATAAATGGGATCATCTTCACCATATTCTAAAGAACGTGTATGAAATAGGTTCTTCGCTAATTGCTGCGAAATCGTACTACCCCCACCTGATGTACCAAACGTAAATAGTACCCTCGCCATCGATCTGACATCGATGCCAGAATGGCTTATGAAACGCGCATCTTCCGTCGCCATTAAAGTGTTTACTAAAATGGGAGAAAGCTCTTCGAATTCTACTGGATTGCGATTTTCTCTAAAGTATTTACCTATTTCTTCTCCATCTTCTGAAATCAATAGAGAGGCTTCTTGGCTCTTCGGGTTTTCTAATTCCTGCAGGCTGGGCATTCCTCCAAACAGCCACAAGAAATTATAATTCACCGCCGTAATAAACAGAATGGCAAATAGGAGTGTGCCTCCAAAGATCTTGTAGGCTAAGGTAATTTTATTCAATTTAGATTCCTTTTTAGGTTCTATCATTTGTTCATCAGCTTTAGCATTTCAGAGGCCTCTTTCACTAGCGGACTTGCTGGGAATAATGGGATAAATTCTTCGAGCAATCGTTTCGCTTCTACAGTCTCGTGTAACCCCGCTTTTGAAAGCGCCATTAAAAATACAATTTTATCTTCCAATTTGCTACCTGGGTAGTTTTGTTGGGCAAAAAGGCAAGCCTCATAACTTTCTGCAAATTGTCCGGCTTTAAAACGTTCAAAAGCCGCCTCATATTTCTTTTGAGCCAGTATTTCTTTGTTTTCAGACAAAGTGCCGTTCTCTAATTTGAGAATCATCGTCTTAAAATAGCTCCCTGGATAGCGTTCAAATAATTGAGAGCGGTAGGCAGTTTTCGCTGCGCCATCATTGCTTAAATAGAGTACATATAAGGCTTCTGCTTCGTATGCCGTGCTCGGATATTCCGTTAATAAGCGTTTCAAAGTCGTGTTAGCTAATTCATTTTCGCCTAATTCCAAACGGGCTAATTTGCCCAGTTTGAACAAAGATTCTTCGATCGTTTTTCCAGCTTTAAGCTTAGCAGTGGGAGTCGAAGGAATGGCTTTTAGCCAGTTCTCTTCTTGCACAGATTCTGTGCGTACTGTTTTTTCAACAGGTACGTTACTCGCAACGGCTTGGGTCATCGTGGCGTTTTTGTTTCTTCGATTCCAAAAATCTTCCAGCGTTCGATTCCCCCAACGATTACTAAATTCTATTGCCCCTTGTATGCGGGCTTGTTCATTGTTAAAATAGAAGTTTTGTTGATCTGCGTTAAAGGGACGTCTGGTAAAAATAGGCGCAGCCGTTTTCTGTACAACGGTTTTAACGGTATCCTTCTGCTGTTTTAAAAATAACTCATGCAAGGCTGAAGGACTTAGGTTGGCTAAGCGGAGCAAGGAATCTTGCAGGCTAATTTGTTTCGCAAAACCGCTGTAGCTTCCCCAGGATTTTTTGAGTTTTTGAGCCTTTGCATAATCCGGATGATTTGAAGCGAGATAGGTTGCTGCGCTATCATAATAGTGGGCAGCTAGGTCATAATCCTTTATTTGCTTGGCAAATAAGCTCCCTAATTGATAGAATAATTCGCCCTTGTTTGGATTGTTTTCTCCGCCTTTTTTCCAATTCTCTTTGGCTTTTTTGAAGTCTTTCTTCCCGTAATAGTATTGACCAATTTTAACGTAAATAAGGGATTTACTATCCTCATTTTTTGGGTCCTTTAGCAGGTTGAGCAAAGCCGCTAAATTACCTTCTTGTTGATTGATGGCCAGATTTGCCTGTAATTGTAAATCGTAACTTGGTTTATTTTTTAGTACGTCTCGGTAGTTATCTAATGCCAAAGCGGGTTGATTATTTTCGCTCAATAACTGCGCCATGATGAAAGATAAGCGCGCCTTCTCTTCCCCCTTTTTCAAGAAGCGCTGTGCTTCTTGTAATACAGCAACGGCTTTGATGGGCTCGTTTAGCAATTGAAAGGAATAGGCTTTCAGGAGAAGAAACTGCTTTTTCTCGTTTGCATTCAAGGGGTTTTCGCTCAGGAATTCTTCGATTTTTTCAGCCGAACTAAATTCCTGTTGTTGTAGATAGATCTCGTACAAGGCGAGTAAAGCCTCAGGTCTGATATCTAGTGAATTAACGTATTTATACGTTTCGATGGCGTTCTTTAGGTCATTTTGGTATAAACGACCTCTTGCAATGAGCAAATAGGCATCAATGATATAGTGGGAATTTTGGTGCCGATCAATCACCAAGGAGGCTTTACGAATCAACTCTTTGATATCCTTCTCATTTCCTTGTCTGAAACTGGAATCGCGTGGAAGAACGATGGGCAAAACGGAGTTATAACCTTCTTTACGCTCCGCAAAGTATTTTTTTTGTAATTCTTTATCTAATCGGGAAGCTTGCCAAATCGCATTGTATTTCGCATTCACATTATGAAAGGCAACAGCCATAGGCTTGTTGCTGTACTGAGAACAAGACCAGGTGCAGAGGGCTAGAAAAAGAATGACGAAACTCCGGTGCATAGGTTCAAAAGAACAATTTTCAAATTTACGATTTATCTTCCCGAAAATTGGATAATTTTAGGTGAATATGAATTCTTATCAAAAATTCTTGGGAGCCGCATTTCAGATGCTTGTCACGATCGTCGCTGGTGTTTTTGCCGGGCGCTATTTAGATGCCTATTTTTTTACGGATAAGCCTTGGTTTACTATTCTATTCTCGCTAGGATCGATTGCATTTGCGCTTTTGGCACTCAT
Source organism: Cytophagales bacterium (assembly GCA_028868395.1). The sequence goes on from JAGWUO010000077.1 coordinate 3,486, forward strand.
CAAAAGTCTTCCCAAATAGCGTTCGCAGAAGCGCGGATAATTCGTTATTTTTGTGATTAAAATCTAATTCCATTGTTTAATCAGCGGCGAAATCTCATCTTCTTGTTCTTCAGCATTGTGGGGCTCCTGTTCATTGGGAAATTATTTTTCCTGCAGGTGATTGATGATACCTACGAAAAAGCAGCAGACAATAACGCCATTCGCAAGATTATTCAGATCCCTTTTCGGGGCGAGGTGTATGACCGTTACGGAAAATTAATCGTTTATAATACGCCAGTGTACGATTTGTACCTGATTCCTCGGAAAGCAGTCGTAAAGGATACCAATCATTTTTGCCGTGTTTTCCGGGTGACGAAAGAGTATTTTATCAAAACGACGCAGCGCGCTCGTGCCTATTCGCGCGTGAAACCTAGTTTATTTTTGAAGCATTTATCTAAAGAAGATTTTGCCAGTGTACAAGATGCGATGGTGGATTTTCCGGGCTTCTTTTTTGAAACCAATGCCTTTCGTACCTATCAGTCGCGCTCCTTTTCAAATGCCTTAGGCTATGTGGCTGAAATTAGTCCGAATGCTTTGGAAGATCAAAAGGATGATTATTACCGCCAAGGCGACTATGTGGGAATCTCTGGCATTGAGTCTTTCTATGAAGAAGCATTACGCGGTCAACGTGGAGTAAAATACCGAATGGTGAACAGCAATGGGGTGGAAAAAGGGGATTACAAGAATGGTTCTTTGAATATTAATCCTGTTTCGGGTAATAACTTGTATACCTCCATCGATCTTGCAATTCAGGAATATGCGGATAGTTTGATGCAGCACAAGGTGGGTAGTTTAGTGGCGATTGAGCCTTCGACGGGGGAAATTTTGGCGATGGTTTCTGCGCCTTCCTACGATGCGAGTCTACTAACCGGAAATAATTTTTCCAAATACTATCAGCAACTTGCTTTGGATCCCATGAAGCCATTGTTGAACCGTCCGCCATCGGCCTATTACCGTCCGGGTTCCACCTTTAAACTAGTACAGGCCCTGGTGGGACAGCAATTAGGATTTATTGGGCCAGGAACGGTGTTTTCACACGCTGGGGCTCCGGTAAAATGCCACGCCCACGGACCAGTGGATTTGCGCGGTGCGATCAGGGTTTCGTGTAACCCCTATTTCTACCATGCATTCCGTAAGATGATTTACGATAATACGACGGGTGATACCTATGAACGCTCCGCTAAAGGTTTGCAGCGTTGGGCGGACTTAGTGGCTAATTTCGGCTTTGGACGTAAACTAGGGGTAGATTTAGGAAATGAAAAGAAGGGTATTTTGCCCAATGTGGACTATTATAACTCCGTCTATAAAGGTGAAAAAATGTGGAAGTTTTCAAACATTTATTCGATCAGTATAGGAGAAGGAGAAATCGTGGTGAGTCCTCTGAAAATGGCGAATTTAGCCGCGATTATCGCAAATCGGGGTTGGTACATTCCACCACACGTGGTGAAAGGTGTGGGTCTGCAGAAGTCGATTGACCCTTTCTACAAGACGCCAGTGAAGGTAGGTGTAGAGGCTAAATATTTCAATGTGGTCATCGACGGTATGGAAGACGCGGTGACACACGGAACGGTAGAAGCGGATGGCCGTATTCCAGATATTAAGATGGTGGGTAAGACGGGTACATCCCAAAACCAAAAAGGCAAAGATCACTCCATCTTTATCGCCTTCGCTCCACGCGATAATCCGAAGATTGCGATTGCGGTATTTGTGGAGAACGCTGGTTTTGGTGGATCTGCCGCGGCACCGATTGCCTCCCTTGTGGTGGAAAAATACTTGAAACGTAAGGTTGACCGCAAAGCGGTGGAAACCAAGTTTATGAATATGAATTACCTGCCAAATGCTTACAGTGTGGTACGCAAAAAGGCAGTCCCAGATTCCACGAAAAAATGACAGATTCGAATCACATACAAGGCCGGATTGACTGGATCACCGTGGGATTCTATGTCTTGTTCGTGGGCTTAGGCTGGTTGAATATCTATTCGGCTGTCTATAGCCCAGACGCGCCTTTGGCTTTTTCTGATCCTGCATTTTACAATTCCAATGCAGGTAAGCAACTCGTATGGATCGGTACAAGCTTCGTATTGATTGTCTGCATTCTGGTGATTGATTTTCGTTTTTTTGAATCCTTCGCCCTCTTTATTTACCTTGGTTTATTGCTTTTATTAATCGCCGTGCCCTTTTTAGGGGTTACAATTAATGGTTCTCACTCTTGGTTTAAATTTGGTTCAGTGACCATTCAGCCTGCTGAATTTGCCAAAACAGCCACGGCACTTCTGCTCGCTAAATACCTAAATGATCCCTTAGTCAATTTGACGAAATTTCCTTTTCAATGGAAGGCTGCCTTGATCATCTTTATTCCTATGATCTTGATTATTGGGTCGAATGAAACAGGATCTGCCTTGGTGTTTGCCTCCTTTTTGATCCTGTTATACCGAGAGGGTTTGCCGGGGACCTATCCTGCCTTGTTTATTGGTGGTATTGTTTTATTCGTCTCTGCCTTATTGGTTAAAGCGTGGATCATTTTAGTGGTATTAGTCATATTGGCGGGACTTTTGGTCTTGTTTATGCCTATCTATATGCAACGCGACCCCAAGACTTATTTGCGTCTTTCTGGAGCCATTGCTGGGATTATGACGCTTGCCTTATTAGTGGATTGGGTGGTGAATAATGTGCTGAAAGAACACCAGAGAAATCGAATTCGAGTGTTAATTGACCCTGGTTTTGATCCTCGAGGTTTGGGCTATCAGGTGACGCAATCGAAGATTGCCATTGGTTCGGGAGGCTTTTGGGG
>JAGWUO010000078.1 GCA_028868395.1 Cytophagales bacterium
TATAAGAAACCGAAGCCGTGTAAGTCTTTTTCGCTAAACCATTCGCATCGTATCCACCACCTGAAGTCTTGAATTTGATTTGGCCACGTCCATCCACCACTTGCAAAGGAGAACCATTATAGCTCATACGTGGCGTAAAACCGCTCGAAGTGGCTGCAATAAACACTTCTGCTTGGTATTCCATACCCGCAACGACAGTATTAGCATTCGCTGAAACTTGGGCAAACACCTTGTCAAACTTAATCTCTTTCGCTCCTACTTTTCCCGCTAATTGATTCAACACCTCTGACTCATAACGGCGAATTTCTGACTGTTTTTGAGATAGGGTTGCTAAAGCCGCGGCCACAGGCGTATGCTCAAAATTCAATTCTGCAAAATCCTTGTTCGCTTGATTTGCATCTTTGCTGGCGATCGGATCTTCTTTAGCAGATAAAGCTAAAGAGGGGAATTTAGTCCCTGGATCAGCCGCAAGCGTTAAATCCTTTAGGTATTTGTCAAACAGGGGAATAAGCTTATACGCCTCTCCTTGTTTGCTTCCACCTACCATGATTTCATAAATCTTTTCTTCCTCTTTCGGATTCTTGATATTACCCGTTTCCGGGTCAATACCACCCGCTGCTTCTAATACTCTGCCTTTGACATTCTCAATATGGCCTACTAGCGCGTCTGTGATACGGCGCACTTCATTCGCTTTTTTCAATACATCTGCATAGGCTGCCGGATTAGGAAGATCTTTAATTCGCTCCTCAATTCCTTGCACCATACCTTTACTTTTGTTCAGGGATGATTGATTTGCCATTTCCAAACTACTATTCAAAAGGGCAAATTTCTGTAATAAGGCATCACTAACCTGCAAAGCGAGCAAGGCCGTCAACACCAAATACATCATCCCGATCATTTTCTGCCGGGGGGTCTCTTTTAAACTTGCCATAATTAGCCTTTCATAGCTGTTAACATACTACCATATACTTGGTTCAAGGATTGAATGTTTGCGTTTAATTTCGCTAATTCTGCCTTGAATAATTCTGCATCTTTTTGTGTGGCTGCGATGTGCTCAACGCTCGCATTCACGTTTCCGTAGAATCCGTTGATTGCTTTCAAGTGCTTGCTCGCCTCTTGGATTTCCGCTTCGTATACCGCGTTTAATTTTTCCAAAGATTCTCCAGCCTTCGCATAATTCTGGGTGTATTTAGCCGCCTCTGATGAAGAAGCCGAAATAGTAGCTAACGATTGTGAAGCCTCAGAAACTGACTTATTTAAGCCTCCTAAAGATTCAGCAGAAGAGTTCAATGATTTAACAAAATCTTGTGTCGCACCAGTCGCCTTAGAAATCTCAGACAAGCTGTTCGCTGTATCGGTTAGTGATTTCAAGCTCTTCGTTAAATGAGCTACTGCCTCTGCATCTAATCCAGGAACATCACCTGTGTGACGTGCCGCAGCCGGACGTGGAGCTTCTCCCATTAACTCGGGATACACCTTTTCCCATTCATAGTGTTTTTCCTCTTTAGACTTCAAATAAAGAACGCCAAACAAAATAAAGATAGCGGCCTCCGTAAACATTCCCACCATCAACATCTCGTTCGCACCAGACCAGTGTAAAATTTTAAATAGCGCTCCTACAATTACGATAGCGGCACCAAAACTGGCAATTACATTAATCGACTTTTCCATTTTGTTAATTCTTAATAATAGATTTCGGTTTAAATTATCTCGATGCCGGGCGTCCCAAATAACGCATTACGCATCTGAATCCTACATAGGATCTTTTATTTTTCTCAAATTCAAAGGTACGTGTACCTGTTTCTAAATAGTAACCAATGTCCTTCCAAGAACCTCCACGAACTACTTTTCGTGGATTATTCGCATCGCGATTAATGGAGTTTAAATCCCAAGTTACCGCTGATGCATTTTCTTCAAATGCATCTTCACACCACTCAGCTACATTACCTGCCATATTGTACAAGCCATAATCATTCGGACTATAGGCATTCGCTGGAGCCGTATATTCGTAACCATCCGCGTCATAATTTCCGCGGTGAGGTTTGAAATTTGCTAACAAACAGCCTTTTGCATTCGACAAATACGGATTACCCCAAGGGTATTTCGCTGAAGCACGTCCCCCACGAGCCGCCCACTCCCACTCGGATTCCGTAGGTAAGGTGAAACGAGGAAGATTAGCTAAACCCTGTGTTCTGCGGTAACTATTCATCAATTTAGAACGCCAATCACAGAAATACTTCGCTGCTGACCAATTCACTCCCACAACCGGATACATATCAAATGCAGGACTTGAGAAATAATTCTCAGTCATCGGATCCCCGTAAGTAAAGTCACGAGTCTGGTAACCTGGCATTTTCAAATCTTCAGACCAACGTGTCGTGTCAGGATAATAATCTGACATAATCTTAGTCTCCCCTAAAACCGATAATGAATCACGTAAAAGTGATTCCACAAATTGACGGTATTCATAATTCGTGATTTCAGTATCATCCATAAAAAAGGCTGAAACAGTCACACGACGCGGAAAATTGATAGCAGAACGAGATGGGTCTTCATCTCCTTGACCCATTAAATAACTTCCAGAAGGCACTAATACCATCCCAAAAGGGGTAGGCTGAGACCATCCTTTGCGGTTAACTGCAACGATCTCACCATTCAATACACCAGGATCTTCTGTGGCTGGCTTGAAGAACAAACCTTTTAAACCCTTCGATTTAGATGACTTAGACGTACTTTTAGAAGAACTCAACGTCTTTCCACCTGTATTACTTTTAGAACCGCAACTGGCTAAAACACTGGTTAAGACAACCAGGGACAAAAGCCAGACTACTTTCTTATTCAGATTATGAAAATTCATATACCTTTTTAAATTTCTGTTTTTCTAAACGTTATGGCACATTAAAAATTGCCTTTAATCAAAAATAATCCCCTCACAGAATTAACAAATTCCTCAAATTTAAAGGAATATTCTAACAATTGGATAGGTTTCAACATAATTTTACTTGACCCTCCTACAAAATCCTAAACCTAGGCGTCCGAATGGGTGCTGGCTTCTGCCGGATGGTTCTCTCAGGAATTCTAAACCGCAAAAATACTTCGTGAGACAAGGGCTTCTTATTCAATGCATTAGAAGTAGTAATATCCATTGAATAACCGATATCTAACTTATTTTGAAGAATAGATACCCCCAACAAACCCATCGCTGCGTCCCCGTTTCGATAAGCTGCCCCCGCATAAATAAGTTTATTATAATAAACTCTAGCGCCTCCTTCTGGCACAATTTGGCCAGAATAATAGCGAACAAGCGCATAAGGCAATAGGTCAAAATAATCACTCAAAGAAATTTCTGCACTTCCATGCATGGCAAAGACGCGGTCAAGTGGCATAGAGCCTGTGCCTCCATTGAAATCGAATTGGGGTGCTGTAAGGTGATCTGCCGTCACTCCTAACTGCCAGGAGTCCGTAGAATACACTGCTCCGAAACCAAAATCAGGTTGCGTTTGACTTACAGCAGAACCCGATACTAAAATAGCTACTGGGTCATTCGGATCTCGCACTCGGAAGGCACGACCATCAAAAGCTTTCGTTTGTAATCCTGCGGATAAACCAAAGGACCAAAGTCCATCACCCTTTTTTAAATGATAGGCCCCTTGAAATTGAATCAATTGTTGCGAAACACCTGATGGGGTTTTGTCTGAATAAAACTGAACACCTAAGCCTCCTTTAGAGGAAATTCCAAAAGATCCAGAGAGCCAAGTCGTTCCTAACGTACCTGATCCATCATTCGAAGTCGTATAACCAGACCATTGGTCCCTGATTTGAAGCGCGACATAATTATTCGTCTTCCAGCCAGAGAATGCTGGATTCACGATATTGGAATTCGCTGAAAAAATGCTGAATTGTGGACTTTGCTGCGCAAATGAGGCGGTTGCTATGAAAAGCAAAAACATCCCTACAGGTAGGGAAAAGCACCAATTAACTAGGCTTGTTTTACGCGTCATTCGTTGGATGAAAAATAGGTAGGCTAAAAATAATAAAAAAGCCTCAACGAAGGAGGCTTTTTTATTATTTATTTACTTGCTTGATGTAATGCTCGAGGGCACCGGTCATCGAAGGTGCATTCGGCATGGGCGCCTGAATGTCAACGATCAGCCCAGCGTCGACAACTGCTTGTGCAGTAGTAGGACCAAAAGCAGCTAAACGGGTGTTATTTTGCTTGAAATCAGGGAAGTTATGGAATAGGGATGTAATTCCTGACGGGCTAAAGAAAGCAATCACATCGTAGAACACATTTTCTAGATCGGATAAGTCAGCAGAAACGGTTTCATACATGACAGCTTCCGTTAACTGGAAGTCGTTAGTACCCATATAGTCTGGAAGGTCTTTTTGGCGTTTATTAGAACAAGGGAACAAGAATTTCTCGGTCTTATGTTTCTTAATAATTTCCAAAAGGTCTAAAGCTGTTTTCGTACCCGTAAACACTTTACGCTTACGGATAACGATGTATTTCTGTAGGTAATTCGCCGTTTGCTCCGTGATACAAAAGTATTTCATATCAGTAGGCACCTCGATTTTCGCCTCCTTACACATACGGAAGAAGTGATCAATCGCGTGACGACTTGTAAAAATGATAGCAGTGTGTTGTAGGATTTCAATCTTTTGCTTTCTAAAATCCTTATAGGCAATACCTTGAACTTCGATAAAAGGTCTAAAATCAACCTTCACATTGTACTTTTTTTCAATCTCAAAGTAAGGCGATTTCGCATCTGCAGGAGCAGATTGTGTCACTAGAATACTCTTTACTTTCTTTAAACGACTCGTTTCTTCGGTTGCAGTTTTACTCATAATCAATCAATTTGGACCGGAAAAACACCAGCCTTAACATTCAGAGTGCAAATATACGACATTTTTTCACAGAAGATTATCCTGCACTGAATGTTAACTTGGAAAAATTAATTCCCTGATACCAAACAAGATAATCTGTCCTTCGATTAAAACGAGGTAGGTAAATAGGAAGAGTTGATTGTAAGAAAAACTCCGACGGAAAGATTGGAAAAAATAGAAAAAACGAATGACGAAATAAGCGTCCACGATATAACTAAAAACAGTAAAATCAATTGTCGTGGCAGGACCCAGGTAGACTGAATACAAACAAAGTACCGCAAACAAGATCACAAAAAATTGCAGATTTGTCTGAAGTGACTTAAAATAATGAACGTTCGCTAAACCTTTTAACTTGAAAAGATCCGTAAAAAGGTAATAAACGAAGAAGCGTGAAATGAAAAGGAGGAAGGAAAGTCCTAATTTGGAGAAAACGAAAAACAGACTAGGCCCAATTTTGACAAAATTCTCTGGGTTGCTAAAGAATTCGTCTTTTACCCCCGTTTTCATCCCAGTTAAGAAGGCCAAACAGCTAGTCAGCAAACTCAACGTAAACAATACCAACAGATTAGGCAATGCAAAAGGGCGCCTCATCCAAACCTCGTCTTTTACCTCCCACCTGATCCAATCCGAATAGCGAAAAAAAGAGGCGAAAACACGAGGATAAGCTGCATACAATACACCAAGACAAAAAATCAGCGACACAATACTCAGAAGGAAAAAATTAGAATAAACCGATCCTGAGCGCGTTTTTAAAGAGAAAAAATCCGCTTTTTCTTTGGCAGCTAGAGGTTCATCCCGTTCTACAACAAATTCTGCTGGAAGTCCTTCTAAATTTTCAGCATAAACCGTTAATAGGATCTTATCCTTTAGGCTATCCAGCGGCATTCGAAATGTTTCTCCCTTTTTTACAGCCTTGAATAGGGTTCCCTGTAAGAAAAGATGGTAATTTTCTTTAGGGTAAATGGCTAGGTAGGCTTTGGGAAAATCATCAGGATGCAATTCCAAAGACTTGGAATGGTAGTTATAATGTTTCGAGGAAACATAAGGCAAGAAACTTTTCCAAGCCTCTTGGTACACTAACCAATCACGATCAAAAGCATAAACCTTTTTCCAGGCTGCCTGAGTGGTACCTGACAATAATAACAAGGCCCATAAAAAAAATCTGCTCATCGTTTTCCGAGAAGGAATCAAATGAGCAGATTTTAAAAAGAAAGGAATCATTCCTTGAAATTAATTCAAATTATTTCGCAGCTAATGCTTTGATCATTGTCTCGCCAATATCAGCAGGAGAGTAAAC
>JAGWUO010000079.1 GCA_028868395.1 Cytophagales bacterium
TTTTTCTGATTTCGTCATTTAAGCCAGAAACCTTGTTTTCATATAATAAACCTAAGTTTAACCAAGAAATTCCATCTTTAGGATCGTTAGCCGTTGTCTGAGTCAATTGAGTAATCGCTTGATCAATACGGTTGAAGGCGATCAGCATATTAAACCTCTCCCCTTTTAAATCCTTGTTAGAAGGATAAATAGTGATGGCTTTTTCAATAATTCCTAAGGCCTTTTCTTCCTCTTTGTTGTTCTTATAGATTTGGGATAAACCATAAAGAATGGCTAAATCCTTCCCTCCGATTGCCATATACTTCTCATAAGCTGCCTGAGCGATTTTGTCTTCTTGGCAAAGTTGAGCTGTAACACCGGTGTACATTGCTGTAATCGTATCATTAGGCGCTACTTCTGAAGCTTTAGCCATATAACGTAATGAAGCTTTGTAATCCTTTCCTTGGTATTTTACCACACCCATATTTAAAAAAGCATTAGAAAACTTCTTCTCTGCCATCATCTGGTCAGCCTCTTTTGCTACGGAACCTTTTTTACCCTCTTTTGTGTCTAATTTGATTGCCTCATTAGCAAATTCCAACGCTTGGAAAGCTGCTTCTGGGTTAGTTAACGCGAAAGTAGAATCTGGGAAAGAAGCTAAATCCAAATAAGCTTGAGAACGAGTTAACCATAAACGAGCCTTTGTAGGGGCTTTTTTAACGTCTTCGTCAGATTTTTTGATCGCTTCGCTGATGTTTTTCTTTTGTGCATCAACTAGTGCTTTTTCTGCTTGGCCAAATGAAGCATTCATCGCCAAAGCCACCGTAAATAGGGATAAAAGTAGTTTTTTCATTGTTTTATTTAATTAAAAAATAGCCCAGACTTTCGTCTGGGCTCAGGTATTATTCTTCAGTTATTTCGTCTGATGCAGCTTCAGATGCGTTCTCCTCCCCTCCTTCCGGAGCTTCAGTTACAGCATTTGTCGTATCAACTACTCCTTCTGTTAACTCAGCACCTTCTAAAACCTCCACCTCTTCTGGCTCAGGCTCTTTCTCGATCTTCGTTACAGATGAAATCTCATCAGATTCGTTTTTCAAACGGATTAATTTAACTCCTTGTGTATTACGTCCCATCACGCGAAGTTCAGCGACGCTCGTACGGATTAAAATACCCGCTTTGGTGATAATCATCAAGTCATTGTTATCATTCACCTCTTTGATAGCGACCAGATTACCCGTTTTCTCCGTGATATTCAAGGCTTTAACCCCTTTACCACCGCGGTTAGTTAAACGATAATCCTCTACTTCAGAACGCTTACCAAATCCTTTCTCCGATACCACTAACAATTGTTGTACTTCCGGATCAGAAACGCAAACCATACCTACCACTTTCTCCGTAGGAATGTCCTCATCGATCCAAATACCTTTCACACCAGCTGCTGAACGACCCATTGGGCGAACGCGCGTCTCTTCAAAACGAACAGAACGGCCAGTGTTAGTAGCAATAACGATTTGGTTGTTACCATTTGTCAAGGCAACGTCTAATAAACGGTCTCCTTCACGAATAGTGATGGCGATGATACCATTTTGACGTGGACGAGAATACGCCTCTAACGAAGTTTTCTTAATCGTACCGTCCTCCGTACACATGACAATGAAGTTATTATCGATGTAATCAGGATCTGTAATCGACTTAACGTTAATCACGGCTCTAATAGTGTCACCGTTCTCGATGTTCATCAAGTTTTGGATAGGACGACCTTTGGAAACCTTAGACCCTTCTGGAACCGCATAAACACGTAACCAGAAGCATTTACCGCGCTCTGTGAAGAACAATAACCAGTTGTGCATCGTTGCTGAGAACAAATGCTCTGTGTAATCGTCATCTTTCGTCGCAACGGCACGAGAACCTACACCACCGCGTGATTGAGCACGGTATTCAGTGATAGGCGTACGTTTAATATAACCTTGTGCAGAAACCGTGATTAACATCTCGTCATCCGCAATCATATCCTCTACTGAGAACTCCTCATCCGTCATATTGATTTGCGTTCTACGCTCATCGCCATACCGTTGCTTCATCTCCGCTAATTCGTCTTTGATGATCTGTAATTGACGTTCTGGTTTGGCCAAAATATCTTCCAAATCATCAATCAACTTCATAATTTCCGCGAACTCATTCATGATCTTCTCGCGCTCCATACCGGTTAAGCGTTGTAAACGCATCTCCAGGATAGCTTTCGATTGAAGTTCTGATAAGTTGAATTTAGACATCAAGCCTTCTTGTGCCGCATTCGGATCTTTCGACTCACGGATTAACTTAATTACCGCATCTAAGTTATCTAATGCAATAATAAAGCCTTCCAAAATATGAGCACGCTTACGTGCCTCGCGTAAATCGTATTGTGTACGACGTACAATTATTTCATTTCTATGCTCTACGAAGTGGTGAATCAAATCTTTCAGATTCAACATCATCGGACGACCTTTCACTAAAGCTACATTATTCACCGAGAATGATGATTGTAACGCTGTATGCTTGTAAAGGTTATTCAAAACCACATTCGCAACGGCATCACGCTTCAAATCAAATACGATACGCATCCCTTGACGGTCAGACTCATCGCGAATCTCTGAAATCCCTTCGATTTTTTTGTCATTCACTAAATCAGCACATTGCTTAATTAAGGATGCCTTATTAACCATGTACGGAATCTCCGAAACGATGATTTGCTCTTTACCTGTTTTAGACGTATCAAAAGTAGCGTTTCCACGCACTACGATACGACCTCTACCCGTCTCAAATGCGTTGCGAATACCTTGTACACCATAAATAGTTCCACCTGTAGGGAAATCTGGCGCCTTGATGTATTGCATCAATTCTGAAATCGTGATGTCACGGTTATCGATGTAGGCTGAAATACCATCTACTACCTCGTTTAGGTTGTGTGGCGCCATATTAGTCGCCATACCTACCGCGATACCCGAAGTTCCGTTCAATAGTAAATTAGGAATCTTAGCTGGTAAAACCGTAGGCTCCTCTAAGGAATCATCGAAGTTAGGTTGGAAATCTACCGTTTCTTTGTTCAAATCAGAAAGCAACTCATCCGCAATACGCTTCAAACGAGCCTCCGTATAACGCATCGCTGCCGGAGAATCACCATCCACGGATCCAAAGTTACCCTGACCATCCACTAAAGGATAACGCAATGACCAATCTTGGGCCATACGCACCATTGTGTCATACACAGATGAATCACCGTGTGGGTGATACTTACCAAGTACCTCCCCGACAATACGAGCAGACTTCTTATAGGATTTGTTGTAACTAACCCCCAGTTCCTCCATTCCGAATAACACCCTTCTGTGAACTGGCTTTAATCCATCACGTACGTCTGGAAGCGCACGAGACACAATTACTGACATCGAATAATCGATGTACGCCCCTCTCATTTCATCTTCGATGTTGATAGGGATAACATTGCTTTGTAATGACATAAAAACTGTTTTGATTCAAGAGAAAAACACAGCAAAAAGCGGTATTTTTCAATAGAACAAATATCTTAAATTTTGCCTATTTTTCCAAGAAAAAATGAGGGTAAAATAAGGGGATTATTTTTTGCGTACAGAAGACTCCCGAACAATCAATTTTGTCTTCAAAACTTCTACCCTTGGAACCGGATTATCCGTTTTGTGTTCGATTTGTTCTAGCAATAATTCAACCGACAATCGGCCTATTTCTTCTAATGGCTGCGCTATTGACGAAATCGTAGGGGAAACCAATGAACAGATGGGTTCGTTGTTGAAACTCACCATTTTCACCTCATCTGGCACCGAAATATTAAGCTCCCGTAAGGCAATTAGCACTCCGATGGCTAAACGATCTGACACCACTAAGATACCATCAGGACGATTCGCCTCTTTCATCAACTGATGCGTCTTGGCGATGGCTGAATCTTGAAAGTAATCACTATGAATAATCAAGGAAGGATCTGATTCGATTCCAGCCTCTTGAAGGGCACGTGAATAACCCATTCTACGCTGGTTACTCACGGAAACATTCTTTGGACCTGCTAAAAAAGCTATACGCTTACATCCGTTCTCAATTAAATGTTTAACGGCCTCATAAGCAGATTGCTCATTGTCCACCATCACCTTGGAGGCATCAATTTCGTCACTATCTCTGTCAAAAAAGACCAAAGGTATGCCCCTTCTTTGCAACCGAGTTAAATGGTCAAAATTGACCGTCTCACGTGACAGGGAGATGATAATCCCCTCTACTTGGGAACGAGATAAGTTCTGAATGTTTGTCAATTCACGCTCAAAGGATTCCTGCGTTTGGGCAATCAGAAGAGAATATCCTGCTGCAATAGCGGCATCTTCCACCGCTTTAACAACCGTAGAAAAGAAATAATAACCTAGATCGGGAACGATAAGACCGAGTGTTTTGGTCTTCGATTTCACTAAACTGGTAGCAAGGACATTAGGCTGGTAATCAAGCTCTTTGGCAAGATCCAAGACTAATTTCTTCGTATCTGGATGAATATCCGGTAAATCACGTAAAGCCCTGGATACGGTAGCAACGGAGACTCCCAGCTGCTTGGCAATATCTTTGATGGTAACTTGGTGACGCATTCGTTTAGGTTAGCTTCCCAAAATTACACAATAAATGATTACAAAATTCAATCGAGTCGATAAACGACGGTACTTCGTCCTGCCGAGACACCCATAGGAGGATTTTCCTTCGAAATTTGCACTAAAACGGCTACTTCCTCCTTTAATTCAGCTCTGATTTTTTGAGCAATGGATTCAGCTACTGTTTCTAGTAAATCCACCGGATTTGCCATCACCTGCTTGCAAATAGCATAAATCTGAGAATAATCGATGGTATTCGAGATATCATCTGAAAAATTAGGCTGAGATTCTGATTCAACTAATACATCCAACGTATACCAGTTCCCTAAAATGCGCTCCTCCGGATACAATCCGTGAAAGGCAAAAATGCGTATGTCATCAATAGAAACTTGGTAATTAGCCATCTTAGTTGATCTCCCCTACTTTTCCTCTGGGACCGGATGATTTAGCATAAGCCTCTAATACCTTGTTCAAGGTTGGTAATCCTTCGTCAGATACGGTTTCCAAAGTGATTTTAGGCTTAGGGCCACGCTTAGCAACAGGTTTGGCGGCTGATTTAGCTGCTGGCTTAGTTGACGTAGGTTTTTTAGCTGATTTAGGCGTTTTTGCCAACTTCTTAGGTTTAGGACCACGCTTCGCAGCTGGTTTTACATCCGTTTTAGAAGCATCTGTGACTGGACTTGCTACTGTATCAGGAGTAATGGCTTGTACTTTAGGCTTAGGGCCACGTTTTGCAGGTGCTACTTTAGGTTTTGCAACCGCTTTCGGCTTCGTGACCTTAGTTTTCGCAGCTACTTTTGGCTTTTTCGCCACTTTTGTCTTCGGCTTGTTTTTCACACCTGGCTTGCGACCTCTTTTTGCCGCTGGTGCAGCTACAGTATCGATAGAAGCCACTGGCTTCACTAGTTCCGAAGCATTCCATTGAGATATAGACCCTAATGTTTGCTCTGAAATTTGCTTTAATTGTGCTGCGATTTCTTTCTGAGCTTCCTGCAAATTACGCAATTGACGCTCTTGTTCCTTTAATTCTTGACCTGCTTGCGCTAAGGTTTGCTTACGTTCATTTTCAGTTAATAAAGCTTGCTTTTGCGCATCAGTTTCCGCCTTCTTTTTAATCAATTCCGCTTCCTTATTCGCTTTATCTAAAATGGCTTTCGCCTCTTTTTCCATTTTAGCCGCAAAGTTTTGCTGACTTTCTTCCGCTAATTTTAATGCTCTAAATAAACTAGATTCTATTTCTCGTAAACGAGCTACTTCCGTTTCTAAATCCGAAATTTTTTGATTTGATTTAGCTATAGCATTTTGAGATTCGGTCTCAAAGTCTTGTACACTTTGAACATAGGCGTCTACTTGCGAGACATCATAACCGCGAAAAGATTTTGAAAAAGAAGCTTCCAATGTTGATAGATTTAGGTATACAAATGCTAAAATAGGAAAATTTTTATTGAATTTTCCAAATAGAAAGATTTTTATCGTCTGATGCCGATACCAGCAAATCATCGAATGAAGACCAGA
>JAGWUO010000080.1 GCA_028868395.1 Cytophagales bacterium
AAATTCGCGTACAATTAGCTTCTTTAAATTGCCCGATTCGCGGTGATATTAAATATGGTTACGATAAACCAAACGTAGATGCAAGCATTAATTTACACGCACGTCGTTTGTATTTTATTCACCCCATCAAGAAAACTCCTATAATTTGTAAAGCATCCGTACCGGAAAATCCATTTTGGGAGGAGTTTTTAGAACTTGATAACGATGAGTTCAAGATGAAAAACTTGGACTACCTCTACGAATAAAAAAAGGAGCTACATGAGCTCCTCCAGTGTGGTATTTTCTAAGACGGATAAGTTAGCATCCCGCCATTTTGTTAAAACTGTTCTCAGTTGACACGTTTCTTCATCAGCGCAGTCATCGCATTTACCATAGAAGTGAAGAGAGACGCATAAGGCTGGTGCAATAGGGCCATCCACAATTCTGATGATTTTCGCAAAAGTAACTTCCGCAGGTGGAATGCGTAGGTAGTAACCGCCGCCTTTCCCTTTTTGGGACTGTAAAATTCCGTGATTACGTAATTCCAATAAAATAGCTTCTAAAAATTTCTTCGGTATTTTCTCCGATTCCGCGATATGCGAAATCAATAAGGGGCCTTTCTCATAGGATTGTGCCAATACTTTTAAAGCCTTTAAAGCATATTTTGCCTTCTTAGAAATCATAGTTCTGTTGATTGTGAATCAAAGCTAAACAAAATTCAGGAATACTCCATTAGTCCGCTCGATTAAGTACTAATTCCGATCCATCTTTCGAACAAAAAAAAAGGCTAACTCGAGAGCTAGCCTTTTTACATAATTCAAATGAATTAGAAACGGAAGTGAGAGAACGCTTTGTTCGCTTCTGCCATTCTGTGTGTATCATCTTTCTTCTTCACTGCTGCTCCCTCACCTTTCGATGCTGCAATGATTTCGTTCGCTAAGCGATCCATCATTGTTTTGTCACCACGCTTACGCGCGTAACCGATTAACCACTTCATTCCCAATGAAACTTTACGTTCAGCTCGTACTTCTGTTGGTACTTGGAAGTTTGCTCCACCTACGCGACGGCTCTTTACCTCCACGGATGGCATCACATTATTCAATGCTTTTTTCCAAGTTTCTAAACCGTTTTCTTTTGTACGCTCCTCTACTTTATCTAACGCATCATAAAAGATGGTAAATGCTGTAGATTTCTTTCCATCGTACATTAAGTTGTTTACAAACTTAGTTACTAATACATCCTTAAATTTAGGATCTGGCAATACGTAGCGCTTTTTTGGTTTCGCCTTTCTCATTTTGTTAGTTTTTTAAAATCGACCCAACCTTCTGCTTTAACGAAGCATACTGGATCTTTCTGTTAATAAATTATTTCTTTTTACCTGTTGGAGCTGCTTGACCTGGTTTAGGACGTTTAGCACCATACTTCGAACGAGACTGTAAACGACCAGAAACACCGGCTGTATCTAAAGCTCCACGAATGATGTGATAACGTACACCTGGTAAGTCTTTTACACGACCACCACGGATCAATACGATCGAGTGCTCTTGTAAGTTGTGACCTTCACCTGGAATGTAGGCATTCACCTCTTTTTGGTTTGTTAAGCGAACACGAGCTACTTTACGCATCGCTGAGTTTGGTTTTTTAGGAGTAGTCGTGTATACACGAGTACAAACCCCTCTTCTTTGTGGACAAGAATCCAAAGCTGGTGACTTAGATTTCCAAGTCATTTGCTCACGTCCCTTGCGCACTAATTGCTGAATAGTTGGCATTTTGGAATAATTACCGTTTAAAATTTAAAATTCTTTTAATCCCTTCAAGCGCGTCAAACTCAATAAGATAGAGTTATCCCACACTAATGGGGGTGCAAAGTTAGCAATAAGATATAGAAATCAAAAGGGGAAAATGAAAATTATTTCAAAAACCCGCGGATTCCCATTTCCAAACCACGTAACTCCGCTAAACCGCGTAAACGACCGATCGCCGTATACCCAGGGTTTGTCTTCTTTCCTTCTTGCAAATCATCTAACATCCGGTGTCCGTGATCTGGGCGGAATGGCAAGCGGAAGTCTTTCCGGCCAGAGGCAATACGCTTGTCCTGCTCATTCACTAAGCCTTTCATAACCCCGAACATATCCACATCGCCATCTAAATGGTCTGCCTCATGGAAATTTCCGTATTGATCACGGCGAGTCGACCGCAAGTGAATGAAATTAATGCGGTGACCCAGGCGCTCCACCATGCCCACTAAATCGTTGTCTTCTCTAACCCCGTAACTTCCCGTGCAGAAACACAATCCATTTACGTTACTCTCGTAGGCATTTAACAATTGAACCGCATCGCTTTCCGTACTCACCACGCGTGGTAAGCCCAAAATCGGATACGGAGGATCATCTGGGTGAATCGACAAATTAACACCTGCCTCTTCGGCAGCCGGTGTAATTTCGCGAATGAAATCGTATAAATTTTCGCGCAATTCCTTCTCTCCTACTTCGGAATAGGTATCTAACGCTTCTTGGAAAGACTTCAACGTGAAGCTTTCTTCTGAACCCGGAAGACCGGCGATGATATTGCGGATTAATTTCTCTTGTTGCGACTGAGTAGATGCATCGAACCATTTTTGTGCTCTGGCGATTTGCTCAACCGTATAATGCTGCTCTGCTCCTGGACGTTTTAATAAGAACAATTCAAAGGCACAAAATTCTGCCGCATCAAAGCGTAGGCCTGTACTTCCATCTGGAAAACGAAAATCCAAATCCGTTCTTGTCCAGTCCAGAATAGGCATAAAATTATAACAAACTAGGTCTAAACCCGCTTCGCCTACATTACGCAAAGACGTTTTATAGTTCTCGATATACTGCTTGTAGTTACCCGAGCGCGTTTTGATATCCTCATGCACCGGAATACTTTCGATCACGGACCAGCTCAATCCAGCCGCCTCAATGATGGCTTTGCGTTCCAAAATATCGGGCAATTCCCATACTTTCCCATTCGGAATTTGGTGTAAAGCACTTACTATACCCGTTGCGCCTGCTTGGCGTACGTCAGATAATTTTACCGGATCATTGGGGCCAAACCACCTCCAAGTTTGTTCTAAAGCCATCGTTATTTTTATTTACTACTTTATTAAAGTCCTCAAGCCCTCCATTTTACCTATTTCTAGGCCAAATAAAAAACCTTGCCTGGAAACCGGGCAAGGTTTTTGTAATCAAGCATTTATATACTTCCTTTAAAATCTCTTTCTCAGGGGCGACAAAAATAGGTAGTTTTTTACAAACAAAAAATAGCCTAGCCGTTTTGGTGTGCAGGCCTAACTAAATCTGTCACCGTTTTCACCGGGTTGAATGTTTCCAAAGGGACTTCCACAAAAAGGGTGTTCCAATCTGACATCGCTCCGTTCCAAAGTCCTGGCAACTCCATCGCCTTTAATTCTTTACCGTCTTTGGTCTTATCTGTAATAAAACCCGTATTCATATCCCGATAGTTCAATAAGTTCAAACCACGCGTAGCACACACTAAATCCACTGGATTGAAGTGGGAGGCTTGGTGGAATTTGGCTTTTTGGTCTTCATTCTTCATATCGATCTGAGCAGATTCCACGAGTTGAAGTGTGAAATTCCCCTTCGCATCTTGACACCAGAATGGTCCTCCACCTGGCTCACCCGTATTTTTTACCACCCCACAAACGCGTGTAGGACGAGCTAAAACCTCCCTGATTTTTACCACTTTTTCCGTTTGCGATAATGCTGCAAAATTTGTCGCAGGTACAAAGCCTAAATAGGTAGCCATCTCTTCTAATGCCTCTTTGATGGTAGTCTCTGATGGATTTTCTTGCAATTGCTTGTCTAGGTGTTCTATGCCTTCCAAAATCCAAAGCAGCAACCCACCCAGCGCCTTCTTGTTTTCAATGGTCGGTTGTTTCAAGGCATCCGGCACCACATTATCTATATTTTTGATAAAAATCACATCAGCTTTCAAGTCATTCAAATTCTCTAATAATGCTCCATGACCAGCTGGTCTAAAGAGTAATGATCCATCGGCTTCACGGAACAGGGTATTATCTGGATTTACGGCAATTGTATCTGTCGCAGGTTTTTGTTCAGAGAAGGTAATCTCAAATTGAATACCGGTTTTTGTCTCCCATTTGGGAACGAGTAGCTTCACTAAATCCTCGAAGCCGCTGCGGTGTTCTGGAGAAACGGTGAAATGCAATCGGGCTTTTTGGCCGTTTGATGCATAGGCAGCCGCCTCCACCAGGTGTTCTTCTAACGGAGTCCTTGCTCCATCAGGATAAGAATGGAAGGAGAGCAAACCTTTGGGTTTTTGGCCATAATTCATTCCCGCCGAACCGAGTAATTTATTCAGTATTTCGGCTGAGTCATCATTCGCTTCCAACAACTCTTTCAACTCTGGGTAAAAAGCAAAGTGGTTCAGCTCATCGAAAAACTTCGTGCATTCCTTGTTTTCCTCCCCTGTCGACAAGAATTCAAATAGTGATTTAAACATCCGCGTCGCCGCACCAGAGGCGGGAACCATCTTCAAAATGGAAAGCGCTGATTTTTGCTGATCAAAGCGCGCAATGAATTCCTGTAGTTTCTCTGGTGAAAACTGAAAAATTCCATTTCCGATCGAAGCAGATTTTTCCAAATTCATCCAAGGAAAGCCAGATTTAAAAAAATCAACTTGTTGATTCACTTCTGCAGGCGTAATTCCGCGTTTCAATAATTGGGCTAAATCCTTCTCTGATAACATATGCGCTTTATTTTGTGTCTAAAAATTAGCATTTCTTCTCAGGAATTCCTAAAAATCCGGAGGAGGAGTTCATTCTTTTTTGGTAGATTTGTTTAGACGATGGCGGATATTCAGGACATATTGCAAAAATACTGGGGGCATTCAGCCTTTAGGCCCTTGCAAGAGGAAATCATTCACTCGGTGTTGAATGGCAGGGATACCCTGGCTTTATTGCCTACCGGTGGTGGAAAGTCCATTTGTTTTCAAGTGCCAGCCCTCGCTTTGCCGGGAATATGTATCGTCATAACGCCCCTCATTGCCTTGATGCAAGATCAGGTAGCGCAATTAAACCGCCGCGGCATTCCAGCGACCGCCCTTTTTTCCGGCCTCCGCAAACGTCAAATCGACATCTTATTAGATAATTGTATCTACGGAAATACGAAATTTCTGTATGTTTCGCCGGAACGTTTAAAAACGGATTTGTTCATTGAACGGGCGAAACAGATGAATATCAGCCTCTTGGTCATCGATGAAGCGCACTGTATCTCACAATGGGGACACGATTTCAGACCCCCCTATCT
Organism: Cytophagales bacterium; assembly: GCA_028868395.1. Next base: position 5,289 of record JAGWUO010000080.1, read on the forward strand.
AGAGATTGCTGAATTTCGCGCGTTGATTCCAAGTGTTCCATGCATCGCTTTGACGGCTTCCGCGAACGAAGAAGTAAAGCAAGAAATTCAAGAAAAGCTGCAATTTAAGAACGCAGCTGTATTCCAAAAAAGTTTCAGCCGCGCGAACCTCTCCTATTCCGTATTGTACGAATCCGATAAAGACAAAAGATTGTGCACTATGCTGCAGCGAGTTCCCGGTTCTTCCATCGTCTATGTGCGGAATCGCAGACGAACCCAAGAAATTTCAGATCTGTTATCTAAAGCAGGTTTATCCAGCACTTTTTACCACGCGGGTCTTCCAGGCGAGGTTAGAAGCGCGCGTCAAAAAGACTGGATCGACGGCAAAATAGATTGCATCGTGGCGACCAATGCCTTTGGGATGGGAATCGACAAACCCGATGTTCGCCTAGTGGTACATGTAGACTTACCCGATACCATCGAGGCGTATTACCAAGAGGCCGGCCGAGCTGGACGTGACGAAAAAAAGGCTTATGCAGCCATTCTATACGAAGAAAAAGATATCCTAGATTTAACAGCTCAATGGGAAAAATCATTTCCGACAGCGGAAACGATTAAAAAAACGTACCAAGCCGTTTCCAATTACCTGCAAGTTGCGGAAGGAAGTGGCGAGCTACAGAGCTACGATTTCGATTGGATGGATCTGTGCAAGCGATTCAATTTACCCAGCTCGCAAACCTATTTTGCCCTAAAGACATTGGAAGC
>JAGWUO010000081.1 GCA_028868395.1 Cytophagales bacterium
CAAGTGGCGATTTTTGGTACAGATGTCAACCAAATATCTGAATTAATCGACGCAACGGTGAACCAAGTTTCTCGTGTGAACATAAACGCTCAATGCCAACGTGGACCGGACTCCTTCCCTTTCACAGGCCGCAAGGATTCTGCCGAAGGAACACTTTCGGTAACCGCAGCTTTACGTTCGTTCTCTATTCGTACGGTAGTAGCGACCAAAGCAACTCAATCGAACAAAGATATCGTGAACGCGATCGTTGAAAATCAACAATCGAATTTCTTATCGACACGATTTATCTTGTAATAAGTAAAAATTATAAAAAAAGGCCAGCGCTTACGTGCTGGCCTTTTTTTTATGACTCATTAAAGAGCGGCTCTTTGTGCTTTCACCGTTGGATCTGTTATGAACTCATCATAGGTCATTAACTTATCCAATTGACCTTTAGCCCCTATCTCGATGACACGATTTGCCACCGTATCTGTTAACTGGTGATCATGGCAAGTGAAAAGGATCGTGCCTGGAAACTCTATCATCCCATTATTTAAAGCTGTGATAGACTCTAAGTCCAAGTGATTCGTAGGCTCATCAAATAACAATACATTGGCCCCAGACAACATCATACGTGAGAACATACAACGTTGCTTTTCCCCTCCAGATATAACCGTACATTTTTTCAAAGCTTCATCGCCAGAGAACAACATGCGTCCTAAGAATCCACGAATAAAACTTTCATCTTTCTCGGTTGAGTACTGACGCAACCAATCCACTAGATTCAACGAGTCATCTTGGAAGTATTTGGCATTATCATTAGGCAAATAAGTCTGAGTCGTTGTAACGCCCCAAGTGAATTCTCCGGTAAAATTCGTATTCTCACCAGCTAAAATGTCTAGTAATGCAGTGATGGCTAAGGAATCTTTTGCCAATAATGCTACTTTATCTCCCTTATTAATCGTGAAAGAAAGATTCGTGAATAAAGGAACCCCATCTTCTGTTGTCGCCGAAAGATTTACAACACTTAATAATTGATCTCCCGCTTCACGTTCTGGTTTGAAATTGATGAAAGGATATTTACGTGAGGAAGGTTTAATGTCATCCACTTGCAATTTGTCCAACATCTTTTGACGAGAAGTCGCTTGTTTTGACTTAGCTACGTTCGCAGAGAATCGGCGAATAAACTCCTCTAATTCCTTCCGTTTTTCGTCCGTTTTCTTATTCTGATCAGCGCGTTGACGTGCGGCTAATTGAGATGATTCGTACCAGAACGTATAGGTACCACCATACAATTGAATTTTGCCAAAATCTAAATCAGCAATATGCGTACACACATTATCTAAGAAGTGACGATCGTGAGAAACCACAATCACCGTGTTCTTGAAGTTCATCAAATAGCCTTCTAACCATAAAATGGAATCAATATCCAAGTTATTCGTAGGCTCATCAAGCAATAAAATATCTGGATTGCCAAATAAGGCTTGCGCTAATAAAACCTTTACTTTATCAGATCCATTCAAATCCTTCAATAAGGTATAGTGCAAATCTTCTTTAATCCCAAGACCACTTAATAAGGATCCTGCTTCCGACTCCGCTTCCCAACCATTTAATTCAGCAAACTCCGCCTCTAAATCCGCTGCTTTGTTTCCATCTGCTTCGGTGAAGTCTTCTTTCAAGTAAATAGCATCCTTTTCTAACATGATGTCATAAAGACGCTTATTTCCCATAATCACCGTTTGCAATACTTGAACTTCCTCGTATTCGAAGTGATTTTGTTTCAAAATCGACATGCGCTCACCTGGATTCATAGTAACCGAACCCGTTTGAGATTCAATTTCGCCAGATAATATTTTCAAGAAGGTCGATTTACCTGCGCCATTAGCGCCGATTAAACCATAACAGTTACCTTCTGTAAATTTGATGTTAACTTCTTCAAAAAGGACTCTTTTCCCAAAACGTAGGGACACATTAGATACTTGCAACATAGGAGCTGGATTAAATAGGGTGCAAAATTACTAATTTTGGCACCGATTATCATATTTTTTTTGCAATTTCGAAACGAATTAGAGACTATGGAACCCACAATTTCGGCCGAAACTTTGCATCTGCGCCTAAACGCTGAGAATTTCCGGGAGCAATTATTAGCTCACCCGAAAAAGGATATCCGAATTAAAACGGTACAGATTGAAATCTCTAATGAATATTTCCTTTTAATTCCCAATACCTTTGATTCTCCTACGTACCGCTTAGGCTTTCTTGAAAAAGCCTTAGGTGAACACGCATTAGTAGGAAAAGAAATACAACAACAAGACATTCCAGCAGAGGATGCGAACCTAGTCTTCTTAGTCCCAAGTGATTGGAAAGACCACATATCAGCACATTTCCCCCACGCGAAAATTAACTACACTCACACGTTAGCCTCGTGCTTACAACGAAATGATCAACAATTAACGCTGTTTATACAAGGGAAATTAGCATTTGCTAGCCTTTACCAAGGAAAAAAATTGCAATTAGCAAATGTATATCCTTTCGAATCAGCCATTGAATTAGCCTTTTATTTGCAATCTATCAGAGATGCATTTTCTTTAAATTGGATCTTATACCCACCCCTGTTGGTATCTGGATCAGAGGAAATTGCTGACGCATCACTCTATCAAATACCCTATGTCCAATCCTAAAAAAGCATTTTTCCCAGGTTCTTTTGATCCTTTCACGAAAGGGCACGAAGATATCGTACTTAGAGCTTTAGCATTATTTGATGAAGTGATTATAGGTATAGGCCAAAACTCCTCCAAATCGCGCTATTTCCCTTTAGAGAAAATGGAAGATTATATTCGCAAAACTTTTGAAGGAAAGCCCGTTTCCGTGGTGACTTATCAAAACTTAACAGCGAATGTAGCACATGAATATGGCGCTAAATTTATCATTAGAGGATTACGCAACACCACTGATTTCGAATATGAAAACTCTATATCGCAAGTGAATAGACACATTCACAATGAATTAGAGACCGTATTCTTAATTACCTCGCCTCATTTAGCACCTATCAGTTCCACCATTATCCGTGATTTACACCGCTACGGAAGTCCTGTAGATCAATACTTGCCTTATAGGTTAGACTAATTTCTGAAATTTTTCGATTACGTAACGAATCGAGGAGTAGGTATTGGTTAAAGCCTGTAGTTGCTTCTTCTCGTTCAACCATTCCACTTTCTCTATACCTTCTTCCGTTTGCGGGATAAGTTTTCCAGTGAAATTAGTATTCATCGCATACCAACGTGTTTTCTTTAAAACCAACTTGTTCTTATGCGTATAGGTATGGTAGGTAGTACAAATTTTATCGCCTAAAATTGCCTTTACATTACACTCTTCTTCTACTTCTCTAACTGCGGCTGTTTCAAATTTCTCGTTCTTCTCCAATTTACCTTTAGGAAGATCCCATTTCCCTAAACGATACATCCACAACACGTCTTTATCCTGATTAACCACTACTCCACCAGCAGCTTCCACTAGCTGATATAGTTTCACAATCTTCTGTTTAAAAAGCTTGCGGTCTTCCACAATGAGGTAAAGCGCGTGAAAATGAATACCCGATTTAGCATGCAAATTCATCAGAATTTTCTCTACTTGATCTGTGCTTGCATTGATGATGCAGGTATGACCACTGAAGTTCTCCACCTTCAAAGGTGATAAACGAGCGTCTAGAACTAGATCAAAATCCTCTTTAGATGGCATTTCTCCCAACTCCTTCTTCTTCACAATTCTGATCGGTCGATCATCAATAAAAATTACCATCTTTTCAATTTTGTGTGGCAAAAATAGAATTAAATAGTGAAAGATAAACTGAATAAATTATTTTTGTAAATATAAATTCATAATCAGCCCTCATGCAAAATTTGACGATTCCACAAGAAGTTGCCCAACACCTATTAAAGATTCAAGCTATCCAATTGCGCCCGGATCAACCTTTTACTTGGGCATCTGGCTGGAATTCTCCAATTTATTGTGACAACCGCGTTTCTTTGTCTTTTCCTGAGGTGCGTACTTATATCAAAAATTGCTTATCCGCAGCTGTAAAGGCCTATTTCCCACAAGCAGACATCATTGCTGGGGTGGCAACCGCTGGAATTGCGCAAGGTGCATTGGTAGCAGATTTTTTAGACTTACCCTTTTGTTACGTTCGTCCTGAGCCTAAAAAACATGGAATGGGAAATCAAATCGAAGGTAAAGTAGAAAAAGGCCAAAAAGTCGTTTTAATCGAAGACCTTATTTCCACAGGTGGAAGTTCATTAAAAGCAGCCGATGCCTTGAAAGAAGCTGGGGTTGAAGTGTTAGGTATGGTAGCTATCTTCACCTATGGTTTTGAAATCGCCTCAGATAATTTCAAAAATGCAAATATTCCCTTGTATACATTAAGCGACTATAATGCGCTAATTGAAGAGGCCGTCAAATTAAATTACGTAACGGAGACTCAATTATTAACCTTACAAGATTGGAGAGTTTCTCCCAGCACTTGGCGAAAATAATTAAGCAAGCATATAACCATCGCCGTCTGTCGATTGTATCATCCCTTTTAATTCTAAATTCAACAGAATAAGAGCTAGTTCGTCTTGTTGAATTTCGGAGCGTTGCAAAAGTTCATTGGAAGATAATTGCCCTTCCCGATGAAGTAATGAAATGATTGTGGATTCATTCAAGGTGAAAAGTTTTTGACTAAGCTCTGGGTGCAATGCTAATCGATCTTTTGCTTGCTCCCAATTCAATTCCTGCATAAAATCATCCCATGATGTATAAATCGTGGCCTTATTGTTGCGAATCAATAGATTACACCCTTTCGAAAATGGCCGATTTAAACTGCCGGGCACAGCGAAAACGGTTCGATGGTAATTAAGCGCATAATCTGCGGTGATGAGAGCCCCACCTTTTTCTGCGGCTTCCACCACCACGGTTGCATCTGAAAGTCCTGCAATAATGCGATTTCGAACCGGAAAATGGTAGGATGCCGGAGGAATGTGTGGGGCGTATTCTGAAAGCAAAGCACCGGTAGCTAATATTTGATCTACATACATTGCATTTTCATGCGGGTAAATGTGACGAAAACCGCCAGCTAATACGGCAATGGTAGGAACATCAAATTTCAGACAAGCTTTGTGTAAAGCAATATCGATTCCTCTAGCAAAACCACTCACCAGCATAACCTCATCTTTAATGGCAGACTGAACTAGTTCCTCTGTTACTTTTTTACCGACATCACTCGCATGACGCGTACCTACTACAGCCACTATGCGGTGTGCATTTAAATCTGCCTTCCCTTTTTTAAAGAGAATCAGAGGGGAATCATACAAATCCTTAATCCGCTGAGGATATTCCGAATCTTCGAAATAAAGTATTTGAATTTGATCTTCCGCGCACAAAAGCACCGTCTTTTCAGCTTCGCGTAAGGCTTCCGCTGCGAAAGGTTGATAAGAAGCTAATCGGAAAATATCTGGTAGATGAGGATAGAGCGAAGCGAGCTTTTTGCCTTTAACGGGACCTACCTCAGGAAGATAGGTTAAGGCAATTTGGTAAACGGATAAGGGATAGGTTGATTTCATCGGAGTAATTTTCCGAAACCTACACCTATTCCATCTCTAAATCAGCCTTCATCCCTTGTAAAAAATCGCGAATATCAGTTAGTTGATTTATGATATTTTGGTGTGGATTTTTTTCCTTTCCTTTGAAATTCAAGGCTTGCTTTGCCCCTTCGATGGTCAGCCCCCGTTCGTCGATCAGGCTTACCAAAACCTTGATTTTTTCAATGTCTGCTGGGGTATATTTACGAATACCTGAACCTGCACGCTTAGGCGATAAATGAGGGAATTGAGTCTCCCAATAACGAATCTTGGAAGTGTTCACCTTGAAAATGGCTGCTACCTCTGAAATTGAATAATATTGCTTGCTTAATTCCATCAATAATTTTAAACCCAAAATGGGCTTCTTCAAAAAATAGACTTAATTTTGTGATTCCATTTATCAGGACTCCTTTAGTAAAAATACAAAGGTT
>JAGWUO010000082.1 GCA_028868395.1 Cytophagales bacterium
AAAGAAATGATTTACCCTTAAATACGGATGGGATTGTGATTAAGGTCAATGATTTTGGACAACAGGAACGATTAGGTTTTACCGCCAAATCTCCTCGCTGGGCGATTGCCTTCAAATATCCGTCTGAAATTGCTCGTACTCGCATCAATTCCGTATCGTATCAAGTAGGAAGAACAGGAAATGTGACTCCAGTCGCTAATCTAGAGCCTGTTTATTTAGCGGGAACGGTCATCAAACGAGCCTCCATTCACAATGCGAATGAGATGGAGCGCTTGGATTTACGGGAAGGCGATACCGTTTTCATTGAAAAGGGAGGAGAAATCATACCTAAAATCACAGGAGTAGATATATCAGCTAGAAAAGAGGGTGAAGTATTTAAGTTTCCCCACCAATGCCCCTCTTGCTCCACAACGTTAATTCGATTAGAGGGGGAAGCGAACCACTATTGTCCCAACGACAGCGGATGTCCACCTCAAATAAAAGGGAAAATTGAGCATTTCATTGCGCGTAAAGCATTAAATATTGAAAACCTAGGAACAGAAACCGTTGATTTGTTATTCGAAAAAGGGATTGTCCAAAATGTGGCAGACCTCTATGATTTAAATGCAGAGAAATTCATTGGATTAGAGGGCTTTCAGTCTAAATCCATACAGAATATTCTTTCTAGCATTGAAAAATCAAAGCAAATCCCGTTTCGACAAGTTTTATTTGGCCTAGGTATACGACACGTAGGAGCCACCATTGCGGAGAAATTAGTCCTGCATTTTCATTCCTTAGAGAATTTAGTGAAGGCTAGCCTAGAAGAATTAATCGCAGTGCCTGAAATAGGGGAGCGAATTGCAATTAGTGTTTTGGAATACTTTGCAAACGAAGAAAACAAGGCAATCATTGAGCGACTCAAAATAGCGGGAGTTCAGTTTTCAGAAGAAATAAGCGAAATAGTTTTAGAAACAACGGCCTTAGAAGGCAAAACTTTCGTAATTTCGGGTGTATTTAGCCATTTCGACCGAGATGGTTTAAAGGCAAAAATCATCGCTAACGGCGGAAAAGTCGTTTCCAGTATTTCTGCCAAGTTAGATTACCTAGTCGCCGGTGAAAATATGGGACCTGCGAAACTAGAAAAAGCCAATTCATTATCCATACCAATTATATCGGAGGACGAGTTTATTGCCCTTCTTTCTTAATTATGCAATCATTACCTAAATTTCACGGCGTTGCGCCAGCACTAGTTACTCCCATGAACGAGGATCGTTCTATTAACTGGGATGGCCTAAAGAAATTAATTCAACACGTGAGTAACGGAGGGGTAGATTATTTAGTTGTTCAAGGGACGACTGGAGAATCTGCGACAACCACAGCAGATGAAAAGAAACAAATCGTTTCTACCATTCAAGAAGCTAATACAAAGAACTTACCTATCGTTTATGGATTAGGCGGAAACAATACGGATTCGTTGATTAATCAAATCAAACAAACTTCGTTCGATGGAATTGACGCCATTTTGTCTGTTTGTCCTTATTACAATAAACCAAGTGCAAGAGGCGTAATCGCACATTATGAAGCGATTGCAGATGCTTGTCCGGTTCCAGTCATTATGTACAATATTCCGGGTAGAACAGGAATTAATATGTCAGCAGAAACAGTTTTAAAGCTTTCGGAACATAAAAATATTATTGGTATTAAGGAAGCATCTTGCATCATTGAGCAATGTATGGAGATTGTTTACCACAAGCCAGAAGACTTTTTATTAATCTCTGGAGATGACGTGCAAGCTGTTCCTATCATTTCAATAGGGGGTGTGGGTGTTATGTCTGTGATTGCAAACGCATTTCCACAGCAGTTTACTACGATGATTCACCACGCATTAGCAGGGGATTATCGCTCAGCCCAAAAAGAATTAGGCAAATTCCTAACCATAGATCCCTATTTATACGAGGAAGGTAATCCAGTAGGAGTGAAGAAGTTATTAGAGAATCAAGGATTATTTGGTGCTCAAGTGCGTATGCCATTAGCTAGCGCATCCGCAGAGTTAGGTCAAAAATTAGCTCAAATTAGTCAACAAGAAGGTTTAAATAAATAATAAAATATGTTTGTACACGTTGTAAATTTTTGGTTAAAAAAGGGGTTAAGCGCTGAAGATATCGCGCTTTTTGAGGCAGGCGTTCAGTCATTAGCTGACGTAGAGACAGTAGATGTATTTAGCGTAGGGAAACCTGCTAATACGGATCGTCCTGTGATCGATCGTTCGTATGATTATTGTTTATTGACCACATTTGAAGACGAAAAAGGACATGATTATTATCAAACGGCTCCTATTCACCTTGAGTTTATTAAAAACTGTGCCCACCTGTGGGATAAAGTATTGATCTATGATTCAGAAAGCATGTAAGCTTCTTCTCGTATTATCTGTGGTAGGTTGTTCAAAACATGTGCAACCGTCCACGTATTATACAAATGATTTTAAAAATGGAGGCGTTGAACGTCACGATGGCTTGGGGTTTGAAGTTCCCGTAAAATACGATATTGATGTCTTGTATTTTAATGATCATCCGAAGCAGAGCTACGAAGATATCGAAACCATCAAAATGTCAGGGGAAGTCCCATTAGAGGACAAGCAAACCCAAAATGGGAAAATGCTTTACCGCGGTAACCACCAGGATAAAAAGCAAGAAATCCTACGTCAAATGGTTGAAAAGGCCAAAGAATTAGGTGCAACAGCTCTCATTGACGTCAAATACTCTGTTTACAGCACACAAACAGCTAGTGGCTTTACCTTTACTGGAAAAGCGGTTCGTTACGTGTTGAAATAAACCGATAAGCTTCTAAATTAGAAATTAAAACAGGGCCTCTCGTTCCTGTGAATCTAATTTGGAAGCTTTTTAGTTTTCGTTCCTTGAACGTGATCATGCGTTTGTGTCCTATCGTACCCGCTTTGATCACTTCTATATTTCCTGCTTCATCTTTTAATTCAACTTCAAAAGCACTTACTCTTTGACCTAAGGCAATAGGTTCTTGAATCATGATCGTGTTTACGTTTAAAGGAGTTTTCAAATCAACGAGAATATCCTTCTTTTTAGGAGATGCCATCCAATAAGTCGAGCTCTTTCCATCAAATAAGGGGTCATTTGTATTTTTCTTTAAAAGATTAACAAGCGACTTTGTCCGAATCGCCGCAAATCCCATCAAGGAAGCGGAATCATTCTCATGAATCAATCCACGCGTATCTACTGGGATATTCAATAATAGATTCGCGTTTCGTCCTACGGAGGCTGCGTAAATCTTTAATAAAGAATCAGGGGTCTTGACCTTATTGTCTTGATCAGGATGGTAATACCAACCTGGACGAATGGAAACATCTACTTCAGGAGAAACCCAATGTGTTCCATTCTCTTGGCCATTTCTATAATTGTCAAAATCAGGACAACCCGGATAGATCTTATCGCGTAAAATAGGACTCCACATCGTGTCATAAGCATATCCACGCTCGTTTCCTACCCAACGGATGTCCGGACCAGCGTCAGAGAATTGTACCGCAGTAGGCTGGTATTTATTAACTATCGAATGGAATAAATTCCAATCATACACCTGCTTCTTTCCATTAGGTCCTTCACCATTAGCGCCATCGTACCAAAACTCGAAAATTGGCCCATAGTTCGTCAATAATTCCTCCTGCATTTTGGCATATACCTGATTATAATCTTCTGTTCCATAAGCCGGGTGAAAACGATCCCAAGGCGAAAGATAGATGCCTAGTTTCAAACCGTATTTTTTACAGGCATCAGCTAATTCCTTAACCACATCTCCCTTGCCATTCTTCCAAGGTGACTTCGCCACCGAATGCGAGGTATATTTAGAAGGATAAAGAGCAAATCCATCATGATGTTTTGCCGTCAAAATTAGCCCCTTCATTCCTGCCTTTTTGGCAATTCTAGCCCATTGATTACAATCCAAGGCTGTAGGATTGAAAGAGGACGGACTTTCTTTACCCTCGCCCCATTCCACATTCGTAAACGTGTTCATATTAAAATGAATGAATCCATAATACTCTAATTCCGCCCAAGCTAATTGCTTAGCCGATGGAATAGGATAAATGGGAGCCACCTTTTGAGCGAAAAGGGAATAACTTAAAAGTGCTAGAATGAGCGTAAATCTTTTCATTAAAATTCTGTGTAAAGGAAGCAGTTTTCGAAAATGGTTTGACCTTGATTAGGGATAGCACGAAACAAAGGATTAAAACCAAACCAGATAATTTTCCCCTTTTCCACTTCCTTTACACCTAATAGTAAGGAATTAGCTAACTGAACTTTCTTATTAGCTCCCACAAAACCCATAATATTCGGTTTGGAAGAAGTTTTCAATACCGGAGTAAAATCTTTCGAGATTTTAACGAAATCACTAATTTGATTTAGGATATAAATCGATGAATCATTAATTCTGAATGCCAAAGGATGGGTCTTTTCCACTTCCACTTGCAACATATTTCCAGAAGTAGTATTAGACAATTCAGCCCTTTCACGCAGTGCATACGTAGATGTATGTTTCGCTGTATCTTCTTTTGCCACTAAATCTTTATCTTCTAAAATCTTACGAGCACCCTCCATTAAAATCAGTTTACCGCCTTTTTTCACCCAATCAGTTAATAGAATTGAATTCGTATTCGATAGCGCTGAATGCTTTCCATCTGGATAAATGATGTGCGTATAATTGAATAGATTCGACTTAAATAATTGGGTCGAAGGAATAAACGAAGGCTTTAACCCGTATTTCTGAGTTAAGAAATAGGCTAGTTCCCCTTGTTGGTTTACGTCGTTTGCAGGATCCACTACGACAGCGAGTTTAGGAATAAAAATGGGTTTAAAGTGGCTGGAACCGAGGTCAAAGCTTGTTTTAGAGCGGTAGGAGTCAAGGGTATTAAAACCTATATTAAGTTTTTCCATTTTACTTAAAAACTTAATTCGGTCATCATTTTTAACATTAGCAAATGAAATAATCATTTCTCCATTTTGTACATCTGAAAAAGTAACTAAGGCGCCAATTTGAATTGCTGAATGAATTATCTTTTGCGTTACAGATGGAAATTTAGGCTTCGCAATATAGGCAACATGCGGTGTCGTATCGAGATTTAACAACATTTCTCCCTCATGATCTTTCACCTCTGCAAATACATTTTCATTTACTCCATAGGCTTTTATGCCATTTAATTGAAATAGATTCCACGCAGTGATATCATACGTCAAAGAATCTTCCAATGCTATGGTAGGATCCAACAAAGCTTGAACCAATGGCGCAGAAGCCTGTTTTGCGGGAATTAATAATCCAATTAACTTATCCGATATGGCAGCCTGCTTTTGAATGGAATAATCATATGCCTGAATAGTCTTCAAAACACCCATATTTTTCAAATAGGTGATATTATTTTTCTCCAACAATTGAATGAATTCTTGCGCTTTTTCTAACTCCTTCTCCGGCACAAAATAATACGCAAACTTGTTCGACGGATTCGACCTTGACTTATCATGCACACCATAAAACGAAGCTTTCAAGCTTTCTGCATTTGCTAAAGACCATTCGACTAAATTTAGTGCCAAAGCCGAGTGGTGCTTCACACGATCTACCAAGGAAATCGTGTCGCCATCACTTTTGGCAGAAATTAATCCACCTCTGATTCCACCTTGCTCTAAAGTCATACCTAATGCTCCATTTAAGACAGGATAGGTATCACCATAGCCTGGATACAATAAATCATATACTTCAGAAGTGAAATAAGGCCACTTCTTTTCATCGAATAACTTCGAAAAAGATCTTCCCACACTTTCTTGTAAATCTTTCGTCGACTGCGCAATGAAATTCAAATAAGGCTTCGCTGCCGGTGGAAAATAATAAGAGTGTTGGAAACTTTGCTCATGAAAATCCGCGTGCATCATAGGCATCCAAGAA
>JAGWUO010000083.1 GCA_028868395.1 Cytophagales bacterium
CTCGATAAGATTTTGCGCGACAAGGGGTATTTGAAATCCTAAGATGGGGAGAATTTTAGCGATTGATTTTGGGTTAAAACGGACGGGTATTGCGGTCACAGACCCCTTGCAGATAATAGCAAATGGCCTTGATACCGTTCCTACGCACAACTTGCTGGCGTATCTTCAAGCGTACTTCGCAAAAGAAACGGTTGATCAGGTAGTCATCGGAATGCCCAAAAACCTGGACAACACCGATACGGATTCTACCGCCGGAGTTCGCATTTTTATTAAAAGTTTTCGTAAGAAGTTTCCTTTGATTCCTTTGGAAGAACACGACGAACGATTTACCTCTAAACTTGCGATGCAAGCCATGATAGCGGGAGGAATGTCGAAGAAAGATCGAAGAGAAAAAGGAACAGTCGATCGGGTATCTGCCACGATTATTTTGCAATCCTATTTAGAATCTAAATCATAAAAAAAGCGGCCCTTGAAGAAGAGCCGCTTTTTTTATTTCGTTACCACCTTTGCAAAACGGTGGTAGAATGGTGTTTTACTTTGATCTGTCTTTGGTTTGTATTTCCCCGTAATAATCGGAACATACATCACACGGCGACGGGATTTTTCACCCACATTCGGAGAAACCTCCACACGGTGCCATAAGCGGCCATCGTGAATGGTTAAATCGCCACGTTCGATTTCAAACGCCGCTTCTCTAGGATCTGGTCGGTGATCAATGAATTGCTTTTTGCCAAACAACAATTTCAAAACCCCTTGTGTGTGAGTTCCTGGAAGTACACGTAAACCGCCATTCGAAGAAGGGCAGTTATCTAAGTGAATTCCCACATTTAACATCGGAAGAATCTTTTGACCTAAGAATAGATCACGTGGGCTATCGGTGTGCCAGCCCATTTGGCTGAACTTGGAATTGGGTTGATTAATGTAGTGATTGAAAACCAATCCATCTTTTTCGTCTTCACTAATTCTGCCTTCGTAGGGAGCTAACAATTCGATTAATAATTGCAAGCGTGGGTCTCGGATTAATTCGGCTAACACTGGGCTGAACTGATTCGTAAAGCACATACGCTGAATCATCGGGTTCCCTTCGTGGTCTTTACCAAACTTCAAAGGAATACCTTTTACTTTCTCAATGCCTTCAGCAAGCCATTGTTTTTCGATTTTCGCTAATTCCGAAATGAAAAGTTCTGCTGTTTCAGGCTCAATAAACTTCTTAAATTGAATTACTCCATACTTCTTGAAGTATTCTTTCTGCTCTTCCGTTAGCTTTTCACCTAACGTGAAAGTTTTGTATTCAAATTTCGCAGATGGTTTTCTCATAAGGTAATGGTAATGAATTCGAGGTGCAATTTACGGCAATCTGTACGAATTATAGTTATTGTGTTGTTTATTTCTGATGAAAATCAAGTTTTTGGCATAAAAAAGCGTTAAAAAATGCCGAACTTTACTGCTAGAAATCATAGTTAACCAAAATGAAAAAAATTCTCTTTATTGCTTTGCTCAGCTTAGTAAGTAGTGCCGCCTTTTCTCAACAAACGAATAAAAAAGGATCTTATTATATCACTTGGGGCTATAATCGTTCTACTTATGCGAATTCAGATATTCGGTTCGTGGGTCCGGGTTATGATTTTACTTTGCTAAATGCCGAGGCATTGGATTTCCCTACGCCATTTAGTGAATTCAAGACTTATGTAGACCCCGGTTTGTTGTCTATTCCACAGTTTAATTTCCACGCGGGATATTTCATCAAAGATAATCTTTCCATCAGTATTGGTTGGGATCACATGAAATATGTGGTAACTGATGGCCAAACAGTGAAAGTGAATGGCTTTATCAATACCCAGACTTCTTCTCCGGCGATTGCCGTGGATCCCGCTTATGTGGGCACTTTTAATCAAACCCCTTTAGTTTTAGACCCCAATAAATTCGTCCATTTAGAACATACGGATGGCTATAATTATGCATCGATTGAATTAGAACACTATAATCCGGTATACCAAAGTCCTAAGAGTCGTTTTGCGATTGATTGGATGCAAGGTGTGGGTGTGGGTGCATTAATTCCTCGTTCAGACGTCCACGTTTTTGGGGTAGGTCAAAACAATTTTTGGAACCTAGCTGGAGGTGGGGCTTCCTTGAAAACTGGTTTGAAGTTTAATTTTACAAAACTTTTGTTCTTCGAAACGACGATCAAAACAGGAGCAACAAAGTTGTGGGATATCCATACTACAGGTCGCTCGGTTGATCACGCTGAACAATCTATCTACTTCCTTGAATTTTACGGCGCTTTAGGCTTTACAATAAAAGGTTCTTCTAAATAATTTTTTAGACTAGACTAAAAATTATATATTCGTGTATGTTTACACGAATCTTCCTGCTTTTGTTGATTTCAGTAAGCGCTCTTGCGCAAAGTGAAGGGCGCATCGAAACCGATCGTCCGGACCAGACAGAATGTCCCTTCATTGTGAAAAAGGGGTTTATACAAGCAGAATTAGGATTTAATCGATCCACTTCTGAATGCCTTTTCCCAACGTCATTAGTAAAATATGGTTTGAGTAAGCGATTTGAATTGCGATATGTCTCTGTTTTAGGGCAAGAACCGGGGAGAGAAACGCGTTTTCAAACGGAGGCTATTGGCTTTAAGTGGGCTTTAGTTCAGCCTTCCGGTTGGAAACCGCGAACCTCAGTCATTGTTCATTATAACTGGGACCATCAAAACCGTGATTTTTCGGAAAAAAACCTGCGGGGCCATTCGATAGGAGATGTCGTATTCACGATGCAAAATGATTTCGATGAGCGTTATGGAATAGGCTATAATTTAGGGACGGAAATGCACTCGAATGGTTCTTTTGAAGGGATTTATCGAATTGCACCTAATAGGTTGATAGGTAAAAAGGGCTATGTCTATGTGGAGGTTTTTGGGCGATTTCCTGCCTCTGAATTCGCAGATCACTCTTATGATGGAGGATTTGCCTATTATGTGAACGAAGATGTGAAATTGGATATTTCGGCTGGTCAAAGTTTTTTACATCCTGAAGACTATTATTTCGCTGTCGGGCTATCTTTTCGCTTTCGAGTGAATCGATAATGCGGTCGTTGGATTAGGATTTCTTAAATTGCAGCAATGAGACGGATTTTCTTACTCTTCGGGATCTTTTTACTCGCCTTCACAGACTTATGTGCGCAGGCCACCTTACTCGTGGGAGAGAAAGCCATTACCTTGGAAGAGAATTTCTCCTTATCCTTTGTTTTCAAATCCGCGAATGCAAGCGTTGAAACTCCTGCTTATAAATTCCCTGAACTTCCAGGACTTAGAAAACTAGGGGTTTCTCGATCGAAAGCCACCGATATTCAAAACGGTGAGCCGGTCTATTCTTTTACGTTTTCTCAATATTATCAAGCTTCCTCCACTGGAACCTTACTGATTCCATCGGCTGAAATCATCGTGAATCAGCAATCCTTAAAGATGGATGGATTTGCCCTGCAAGTCAGTGCCTCAGAACAAAAAGAGGAGGTGATAGAAGAAACTAAAGCCCAAATTGAAGAACTATTCAAAGGTCAAAACTCTGTTTTCTTAGCCCTCACTTCAACGCAGACTCAACCATTCGTAGGTCAAGGGTTTACGCTGAAATTCTCCCTATTCATCCCGGATGATAATTCGACTCGGTATAGTTTTGACCGAAATGATGTCCAAATACCTGCCTTGATTCAGAAATTAAGGCCTAAGAACTGTTGGGAAGAGAGTTTTGGACTTCAGGAAGTGAAAGTGTCGAAAGTGGTTTACAAGAATAAAAAATATACGGAGTATCGTTTTTTTCAATCTACGTATTTTGCGTTAGATGCTAAGAAAATTACCATTCCATCCTTGAGCTTACAGTTGCTTAAAAATACAGAAAAGGTAATTTTTAGTTCAAGACCTATCGTAATTACCCCAAAGGAATTACCCAATCATCCCTTAAAAGGGAAGGTGCCAGTGGGGGATTTTCGCCTTGTTGAAAGCTTAACAAGGACCCAGGTACAAACGGGGGACTCTGTGGTATATGTGTCCAGTGTGATAGGAGATGGGAATAGTATACTTTGGGATGCCAAATTAGTGGAGTCAGATTACTTCCTGAATTTCTCTCCTTTAGGGACCCAAAGTTCCGTTTATCCGTATGGCGACAAAATGTTAGGCAATAAAACGGAGAAAATACTGATTATTCCATCGCAACCGGGTAAATTTGCATTGAAATCCTATTTTAATTGGATCTACTTTAACACGCGAACCGCAGCTTATGATACTTTGCGATCAGAAGCTGTTTTGACCGTAAGTGGTCAGCCTTCGGATCGTCTGTTGAATACGCAGGCAGAAACAATGTTGTTGTACCGAGGATTGGAGAAATTAGCCGCTGATAGGGTGATTGGCTATCGATGGATTGATTGGAAACAGATTTTAAATGCTTTTTTAGGGCTGGTTTTACTCTGGCTTGTCATTTTGATAATTAAGGCCAAAAGAAAATAGTATGGGCAGTATATACGGTAAAATATTTCAAATTAGTACGTTCGGCGAGTCACACGGTGCTGCGGTGGGTGTGGTCGTTACGGGTTGTCCAGCGGGAGTTGATTTCGATATGGATTTCATACAATCGGAATTAGATCGCCGCAAACCGGGACAATCGCGTATTACGACACAACGTAAAGAAGCAGATTCGGTGGAAGTAGTTTCCGGCGTTTTTGAAGGAAAAACGACAGGTACACCGATTGCGATGCTCGTTTGGAATGGAGACCAACGCTCGAAAGATTATTCACACATTGCGGATCAATTCCGTCCTTCGCACGCTGATTTTACCTACCAAGAAAAGTATGGTATCCGCGATTACCGCGGAGGCGGCCGTAGCTCGGCAAGAGAAACGGTGGCGCGAGTGGCTGCTGGGGCTTTGGCCAAATTAGTCTTACAGCAATTAGGCGTAAAAATCACCGCCTATGTTTCGCAGGTAGGAACTTTGAAATTAACGACTCCCGTCGAGCAACTGGATTTAGCCGTTGCAGAAACCAACGCCGTGCGTTGCCCTGACAGTAAATTAGCCGAAGAGATGTTCACCTACATCGACGAAATTCGCAAGCAAGGGGATTCCGTGGGAGGGGTCGTTTCAGCCTACATCACAGGCTGCCCGGTGGGTTTAGGTGAGCCCGTTTTCGATAAATTGCATGCGGAATTAGGCAAAGCGATGTTAAGTATCAACGCCGTTAAAGGCTTTGAATATGGTTCTGGATTTGATGGAGTTGAACTTCGCGGATCTCAACACAACGACATTATTGTCAAAGACGAGGCAGGGAAAGTAAGCACGCTAACAAATCATTCAGGAGGTATCCAAGGAGGAATTTCGAATGGAGAGCCCATCTATTTTCGTGTGGGATTCAAGCCAGTGGCGACAATAATGCAGGATCAGGATAGTTTGAACAATTCTGGTGAAAAAATTGTTGTATCTGGCAAAGGTCGTCACGATCCTTGTGTGGTGCCACGCGCCGTACCTATCGTGGAGGCGATGTCAGCGATTGTATTGTTAGATTTCTATTTGCGGAATCGCTTGACAAAATTATCAGACGTTATATGATTCCAAACGAGGATGAATATTACATGAGCCTTGCGCTGAAGCAAGCGGAGCGGGCTTTAGAAGACGAAGAAATTCCGGTAGGAGCGGTCGTTGTTTGCCAAGGTAAAATTGTGGCGAAGGCTTATAACCAAACGGAAATATTGACCGATGTAACGGCTCATGCAGAGATGATTGCGATTACCTCTGCCGCCCAAACGATTGGTGCTAAATATTTAAAAGATTGCACGCTTTACGTGACCTTGGAACCTTGCCTGATGTGTGCAGGGGCCATTTATTGGTCACAATTAGGGCGTTTAGTGTACGGTGCTTCAGAAGAGAAGCGCGGTTTTGAAAAATTAGGAA
>JAGWUO010000084.1 GCA_028868395.1 Cytophagales bacterium
TGTATCCCGGTTTCTGGCGATCACCAGTCGAAATTAACCTTGATGTCTGAATCCCTTCGTAATGATGGTCGTATTTGGGTTCCTAAGAAACAAAACGATACACGCAAAGCGAACGAGATTCCAGAAGACGAAAGAGATTACTACTTAGAGCGTCGTTACCCTGCGTTCGGTAACTTAGTACCACGTGATATTGCGTCACGTGCTGCGAAAGAGCGTTGCGATGCAGGTTATGGTGTAGGAACGTCTAAAATGGCGGTTTACTTAGACTATGCTGCGGCGATCATCCGTTACGGAAAAGCAGAAGCGAACAAAAACAATATGCACAATCCATCAGACGAAGAGATTCAAGCGATGGGTAAGGCAGTCGTAAAAGAGAAATACGGTAACTTGTTTGATATGTACAAGCAAATTACGGGGGAAGATCCATACGAGGTGCCAATGCGTATTTATCCAGCGGTTCACTACACGATGGGTGGATTATGGGTAGATTACAACTTAATGACTACTGTTCCTGGCTTATACGCTTTAGGAGAGGCTAACTTCTCTGATCACGGCGCGAACCGTTTAGGAGCATCAGCCTTGATGCAAGGTTTAGCAGATGGTTATTTCGTGATTCCATACACGATCGGTGCTTACTTAGCTTCCGAGATTCGTACACCAGCGATGTCTACGGATTCAGAAGATTTCGTAGCAGCAGAGAAAGCGGTACGTGATCGTTTGGAGACCTTAATGAACATCAAAGGAACGAAGCCAGTGGATTACTTCCACAAGCGTTTAGGCAAGATCATGTGGGATGAGTGTGGTATGGCTCGTAATGCAGAAGGTTTGAAAGCTTCTATCAAGGAAATTCAAGCTCTACAGAAAGAATTCTGGTCAGATGTGAAGATTCCAGGCGAGATCGATAACCTAAACCCTGAATTAGAGAAAGCGGGCCGTGTGGCTGACTTCTTAGAATTAGGCGAGTTAATGTGTATTGATGCCTTGGATCGCAACGAGAGTTGTGGTGGTCACTTCCGTACAGAATACCAAACAGAAGACGGGGAAGCCCTTCGTGATGACGAGAACTACGCTTATGTAGCGGCTTGGGAATACGAAAAACAATCGACTTTCAAACTTCACAAAGAAGAATTGAAATACGAAAACATCAAAATTGCTCAAAGATCTTATAAATAATTCGATACAATGGAAGGACATTTAAACCTGACACTCAAAATTTGGAGACAAAAAAATGCAAGCGTAGCTGGTAAGTTCGAAACTTATCAGGTGAGCGGCATCTCCACAGATATGTCATTTTTGGAAATGATTGACGTGTTAAACAACCGTTTGATCGAAGAAGGAGATGATCCGGTAGCATTTGACCACGATTGCCGCGAAGGTATTTGCGGTATGTGCTCGATGTACATTAACGGTCGCCCTCACGGACCAAACCGTGGCGTTACGACTTGCCAATTACACATGCGTTCGTTCCAAGATGGCGAAACAATTACAGTAGAGCCTTGGAGAGCGAGTGCGTTCCCGGTAATTAAAGACTTAGTCGTGAACCGTTCTGCCTTTGACCGCATCATCGCGGCAGGAGGTTTCGTTTCAGTAAATACGGGTAACGCTCAGGATGCAAACAATCTACCTATTCCTAAAGATGATGCTGACGAGGCATTCGCAGCAGCGGCTTGTATCGGTTGTGGAGCTTGCGTAGCGGCTTGTAAGAACGCTTCAGCGATGTTGTTTACTTCTGCCAAGATTTCTCAGTTAGCCCTTTTACCTCAAGGTAAAGTGGAAGCTGCGACTCGTGCGCAAGCCATGGTTGCTCAGATGGATGAAGAAGGATTTGGTGCTTGTTCAAACACCGGTGCTTGCGAGGCTGAATGCCCTAAAGGTATCTCGATTGAGAACATCGCACGTATGAACCGCGAATATTTCTCAGCGACATTCTCGTCTAAATAATTTTCAATTGATAGCCCCTGGATGCAATTTCAGGGGCTTTTTACGCCCTTGTTTTTAGAACCTACCCATTCCAAATCTGCTGAACGCAATCCACCTGCTGGTTGGATTGAAGTGATATGCGGTTCGATGTTCTCTGGTAAAACAGAAGAACTGATTCGCCGTTTGAAGCGTGCAAAAATAGCCCAAATGCGGGTCGAAATCTTCAAACCGATGGCAGATACCCGCTACCACGATGAAGATATTGTTTCTCACAACCAAAACTCCATCCGTTCCACCCCAGTCAATAACTCCGGTGAAATACTATTACTTGCTGGCGATTGCGATGTGATAGGGTTAGATGAAGTACAATTCTTTGATGAGAACATCGTAGAGGTTTGCAATACGCTAGCTAATCAAGGTAAGCGAATTATCATAGCAGGATTGGATATGGACTTCAAAGGTAATCCTTTTGGGCCTATGCCGGGTTTAATGGCTATCGCAGAATTCGTCACCAAAGTACATGCTGTTTGTGTGAACTGTGGCGCAGCCGCCCATTATTCGTACCGCAAGGTGGAGCAACAACAAACCGTTTTATTAGGAGAAACTGAGTCCTATGAGGCTCGATGCCGTTCTTGCTTCCATGGCGAAAACTAAAGACCCCTCTTTTCGGAAACTGATTCAACGACTCGTGGCGCGCAAGCCTAAGAATTTGGACCAGCAATTTTTACAAGCTCATGAGGAGGTGTTTGAAAAAACAGATTGCCTAACGTGTGGCAATTGTTGCCGCACCACAAGTCCCATGTGGAATGATACGGATATCCAGCGCGTTTCTCATCTTTTCAAAATGAAGACTTCCGCATTCTTGGATGCCTATTTAGTTCAAGATTCAGATGGAGATTGGGTATACCCTAAAGCCCCTTGCCCCTTTTTAGATCTAGAGGACAACAAGTGTGGGATCTATGATCACCGCCCCAAAGCCTGCCGCGAATACCCGCATACGGACCGAAAAAACATCATGGGGATTTTGGGATTAACCCAGAAAAATGCGCTTATATGCCCCGCAGTAACGCAAATCCTTGAAAAAATCGAGCAAATTTACAGTTGAGCCACATTTGATTTGAAATTCACGTCAAAAATCGGCAATTTCGTAATTCAATAAATCAAACTTATGGCAGCAGCAGAATACTTAGGAATCGATGTAGGTGGAACCGGCGTTAAAATGGGAATCGTCCACGCAGACACAGGTCAAATCAACAATTTTCAAAGTTACGATACTGCTACCTGGAGAGAATCACACCACTTTTTAGAGCGTTTAGCGGATGCGATTGCTTTGCAATTGTACCAACACAAGAACGTGAAGAAAGTGGGAATCGGCCTTCCAGGTATCCTGACGAAGGATCGCCGTACCTTAATCGAGATCACGGCAATTCCTGAAATTGATGGGTCTCCTATGATTGATATGTTGGAGAAGCGCTTCCCAGAGCATGCTTTCTTCATGGAAAATGATGCGAACGCAGCCGCTTTAGGGGAATTTTATTTCTCTCCTGAAAAGGCTACTATGCCAGAGGATTTCATTTTCATTACTTTAGGAACGGGTGTAGGTGGAGCTGCTGTCATTGACCGTAAAATCTTCCTAGGTGGGGATGGTAATGCGATGGAACCAGGTCACGTTCCTTCCCGCGATGGAAAAGTATTAGAGCGCAATGTAGGAAAGAAAGAGTTATTGCAAATGGCAACTGCCATGCGCGCCGCCTACACGGGAAAAACGTCTCTTCCTGCAGATGGGACAATTTCTACTACTGCCTTAGTGGTAGGAGCAGAAGAAGGAGATGAATTAGCTTTAGCTATTTGGAATGAAGTGGGATCCTTATTAGGAGATATGTTAGTATCCTTAATTCGTATCCTAGATATCAAAAATATCTTTATAGGTGGCGGATTATCAGCCTCTTATGACTTTATTTTACCAAGTATGGAGAAGCAGTTAAATTACTGGTTAACTCCTGCTTATTTGGAAAAATTAACCATTAAAAAAGCCTTATTAGGCAACGACGCAGGCCTTTTAGGGGCTGCTTCGCTTTGTTTTTAAAGGAAACAGCCTAGAACAGGCTAATTAGAATTGAATTTGTTTGATAAATTCAACTTTAATTCTAATCTTTGCATCGTTTTTGAACCCCAAAATAATATTAAAATGTCAGATATTGCAGAAAAAGTAAAAAGCATCATCGTTGAAAAATTAGGTGTAGAAGCATCAGAAGTTACTCCTGAGGCATCTTTCACAAACGATTTGGGAGCTGACTCTCTAGATACAGTTGAGTTAATCATGGAATTCGAAAAAGAATTCTCTGTTTCTATTCCAGATGATCAAGCGGAGAACATCCAAACAGTAGGCCAAGCTATTACTTATTTGGAAGAGAACGCAAAGTAATCGAAGCAACCATAAAAATTATGTCAATTGGTAAACAGTAATCAGGTGGATTTTTCCATAGGATTTCTCGAACTAATTGACATTTTTTATTTTAAGCAGATTCATAAATAACAAGAATATGGAGTTAAAACGAGTAGTTGTCACGGGCTTAGGCGCCCTAACCCCCATCGGGAACACAGTTAGTGAATATTGGGATGGATTGAAAAACGGCGTAAGCGGTTGTGGACCCATCACGAAATTCGATGCGGAAAAATTCAGAACTCGTTTTGCTTGTGAATTAAAGAACTTCAAGGTAGAAGATTTTATCAATGCCAAAGAAGCGCGTAAAATGGATCCATTCACTCAATACGCAGTAGTGGCAGCTGATGAGGCTATCGCTGATGCGAATTTTGACATGGAGACTTTGAATAAAAACAAAGTAGGCGTTATCTGGGGATCAGGTATCGGTGGTTTGAAGACTTTTGAAGACGAAATGATTTATTTCGGACAAGGAGACGGAACCCCTAAAATCAATCCATTCTTTATTCCTAAGATGATTGCAGATTCATCTTCAGGCCAAATTTCTATCCGCAACGGATTCCGTGGTCCTAACTACGTTACAGTATCAGCTTGTTCTTCAGCGAACAACGCAATCATTGATGCTTTCAACTACATCCGCACTGGCCGTATCAACGTATGTGTAACAGGTGGTTCTGAAGCACCAGTGACGATAGCCTCAGTAGGTGGTTTCACGGCAATGCACGCGATGTCTACCCGTAATGACGATCCAGCAACGGCTTCTCGTCCTTATGACGTGGATCGCGATGGTTTCGTGGTAGGTGAAGGTGCAGGTGCCTTAATTTTAGAAGAATACGAACACGCAAAAGCGCGTGGTGCGAAAATATATGCTGAATTAATCGGTGGAGGTTTCTCATCGGATGCACACCACATTACGGCTCCACACCCAGAGGGTTATGGCGCTTTATTGTCGATGATCGATGCCTTAGAAGATGCAAACATCAAGCCTGAAGAGGTAGATTATGTGAATACACACGGTACATCGACTCCGATCGGTGATCCACAAGAGATTAAAGCAATCGTCGATTGTTTTGGTGAGCACGCTTATAAATTAGCCATCTCTTCGACTAAGTCGATGACAGGTCACTTATTGGGTGGTGCAGGCGCAGTAGAGGCGGTAGCGTCTGTATTAGCCATTCAACACCAATTTGTCCCTCCTACCATCAATGTCTTTAACCGCGATCCTGAAATCGATCAACGCATCGACTTAACGGAGAACGTAGGTAAAGCACGTAAAATTGACGTGGCATTGAGCAACGGATTTGGTTTCGGTGGTCACAACGCGACGGTTATTTTCAGAAAAATCTAAGACAAATATGGCCGTAAAATCTCTCCTAAACTGGTTAGATCCGATTCGACTAGACGAACGAGAGAAATTCTTAAAGAAATCGGTTACACATCTTATTGGGGCTAGTCCGAGTAATTTAACGTTATACAGACTAGCCTTTTTACATTCTTCTGCCTCAAAGGAGAGTGTTTCAGAAAACTACAAAGAGTCGAATGAACGCCTAGAATTT
>JAGWUO010000085.1 GCA_028868395.1 Cytophagales bacterium
AGCTGAATCAGCCGTAATAGGTGCAAAAACGGGAGAAAAACCAGCCTGTACTAACCCGGAAAGCGATGCTGCGTTAACCGAAACAATGTCCCCTACAAAACCATAATCAATGGGTGTTGCAGCTCTTTTTTTTGATAATACTATTCTTCCATCTGGCCCTGTTAATCCTAAGGCATTACAAGATAGGCTTTGTAATTCGGCTACAATCGATTTATTGATCCATCCTGCATACACCATCGTCACAATACGAAGGGTTTCCTCGTCTGTTACGCGTCTACCTTCTATCATTTGACTCTCAATGCCCATCGAAGCCGCCATTTGA
This sequence comes from Cytophagales bacterium, assembly GCA_028868395.1. The sequence continues at coordinate 323 of JAGWUO010000085.1, forward strand.
GTGGCAATCTTACCGCCACCATGAACCAGCAATTTAGGCCCAGCTAAAGAGGCAAAATCCTGCAAAAAGCTAGCTAGGGCAGAAGGATTGTCGATGACATTTCCGCCTATTTTAACTACTTGAAGGGTAGGTTTAGCAGACATTAGAATAAATACGGGCTTTCGGTTCTCATCAGGGTCAAAATCATCTCTTTTAAAACGACCTGCGCCGCCCAAACCCGGTTACCCGCTTGTGGAATTACAATCGAATTAGGGGAATCAATGACTTCGTCAGCAACGACTAAATTCCGTCTTACCGGAAGGCAGTGCATGAATTTTGCATCGTTTGTTAGGCTCATTTTCGCGGCATCCACCATCCAAGCTGGATCGGAAGAAAGTATTTTTCCGTAGTCTTGGTAGGATGACCAGTTTTTGGCATAAATAAAATCAGCACCCTCGTAAGCTTCTTTAGGATCGTAGCAAATCTTCGCATTTCCAGCGAATTCAGGGGCTAATTCATAGCCTTTCGGGTGTGCAATCGTGAAATCCACGTCCGCATGATTCATCCACTCCGCGAAGGAATTAGGCACGCATTGGGGTAAAGCTTTCACGTGTGGAGCCCATGTCAACACCACTTTAGGGCGTTCAACCTTCTTATACTCGTTAATAGTGATTAAATCCGTTAAGGATTGCAAAGGATGGCGTGTAGCCGACTCCAAGCTAATCAATGGACGACCTGTATACTTCAAGAACTGGTTCAATACCTGTTCGCTATAATCTAACTCTCTATCTACTAAACCAGGGAAACTACGAACGCCTACGATATCGCAATAGGAACCTACGACAGCCGCAGCCTCTGAAATATGTTCCGCTTTGTCTCCATTCATGATAACGCCTTCATTCATTTCTAGTTGCCACGAATCGGCTCCCACATTCATGATCATTACCTCCATTCCGAGGTTCTGAGCAGCTTTTTGCGTGGAAAGACGCGTGCGAAGACTGGAATTGAAGAATAATAAACCGAGCGTACGGTTTTTCCCTATGTGCTTGTCCGCGTAGGGGGTCTTCTTCATCAACAAAGCCTCATTGACTAGGTTTTGAATATTGTAAGCGTCTTTAACCGAAGTGAAATTTTGCATGCTTTTAGCTGTCTAACATTGGCAATTCAGTAAAATTACTGAAAAAGATCAGTATCGAAGGCGTTCCCAGGTGAAAACTTGCATGGGGTTTTCGAGAGCTAGCGTTTTCTCCCCCGTTTTTTGGAAGTTGTTTTTCTCCAAAACCCGTTGTGACCCCTCATTATCCACCGGCGTTTCCGCTCGTATGATACGCAAGTCCGCATCTTGAAAAGCCCATTCACTGAGGGCTTGGACCGCTTCCGTAGCAATACCTTGTCCTCTAAACTTCTGATCTAGGGCATAGCCAATCTCCGTAGTCCCTTGATCATCTGGTAATCCCGCTAACCCGATTCCCCCCACAGAGCAGGACGAGGACTTGAGAATTATTTCCCAATTTGTGTACCAATAGTAGTCCAACGGAAATTTAGCGGTTTGAGGAATCCAATAATCGCGTAATGCTTGACTGGTTTCCTGCTCGTAGAACATTTCCAAATTCCAAGGGTTATGCTGTAGATCTAGTCTTTTTTCCAGATCTTTGCGCCCCGATTCATGCCAAACTTGTAGAAGCTGGTGGGTCAAGGGTACTAATGTGAGCCTAGGTGTCTGAAGTTGAAACGTCATATTGGACTACAAATTACCCTTTTTGGTCGCAAAAAAGAAGGCCTTTAAATAGAATGTACAAATTTTGCATTCGTTAAATACGATTTTAAACAACAAACAATGAGACAAATTATTTCGCTATTTGCACTGATGAGTTTATCATTCACCGCTATTTCCCAGATCCCTGGTGGAATGGGTGGTTTTGGTGCAGCGCCTAAGAAAGAAACAGTGATTCCGGGAACAGCGCAAGCAGCGCCTAAAGGAAGTGCAAAAATCATCGGATTCTTATTGGATTCGACCGATTCAAAGCCAGTGGAATTCGCCACTTTGGCCCTAATCAATACAAAGACAAATAAACCAGTAGACGGTACCGTTGCTGACGGCGTAGGTAAATTTACCTTGAACAAAGTGGCAGTGGGATCTTATAAAATCGTCGTGTCATTCATCGGGTATGAAAGCAAAACAGTTTTCGTGACAGTTTCAGAAAAGAATGATGACCATGATTTAGGGGTGATCAAAATGCAACAAAGTTCTAAAATGCTTTCTGAGGTAACAGTCGAAGGACAACGTGCCTTGATCGAAGAACGCGTGGATCGTACGGTTTACAACGCGGAAAAAGACGCCTCTAACCGCGGCGGGGATGCAACGGATGTCCTGAAAAAGGTTCCCATGTTATCTGTTGATTTAGATGGTAACCCTTCGTTACGTGGTTCAACTAATGTGAAGGTCTTGATTAATAACAAGCCTTCTACGATTATGGCCTCTAGTATTACGGATGCCTTAAAGCAAATTCCAGCGGATATGATTAAAACGGTGGAAGTAATTACGTCTCCATCTGCTAAATATGATGCGGAAGGTTCAGCGGGTATCATTAATATTGTGACTAAGAAAAACACCTTACAAGGTTTAACATTATCGTTTGACTCTTCAGTGGGTGCGCGTGGTTCGAATTTAGCCTTGAATGGGAACTTTAGAAACAAGACGTGGGGATTGTCTTTAGGTGGTTTTGGCCGTTCTGAATACAATGTAAATGGTAAGTTTGAAAGTACACAGATCACGACTAACAATGGTCTGCAAACAACGAACCTTCAAACGGCAGAGACGCGTCGCCAAGGCTTGTTTGGGAACTACCAGTTAGGTTTTGACTGGGATATCAATAAATATAATTCGATTACGTCGAATGTGCGTTTTGGAGTACGTAATGGAAATAACTGGCAAGATGGTTTGAAGCAGATTCGTAATAATGTCGTTTCATCGCTTCGCAACACGAACTCCTTAGATGAGTCTGCAAACGTAGATATTAACGTGGATTACACCCACACATTTGAGAAACCACAAAAGGAGTTCTCTATTTTATCGATGTATAGCCGCAATAACCGCGCGAATGATTTCTTTAACTTGATTATGAATCCGAATTCGACGATGAGTGAGATTATGAGTTCGATTAAGAATGAGAATACGTCTTATAATGAGGAGGCTACATTCCAAATGGATTACCAAACACCGATTGCAAAGAATCAATTATTTGAATTTGGAGGGAAAGGTATTTTACGGAACGTAACTTCAGATTATAAATCTTTCACTGCCGGGTCAAATGGTATCTATACGGCTGCTAATACAGCTACTTTGCCTACGAACGTGTTTGATTACAACCAAAACATTTGGGGAACGTATGGTTCGTATACCGTGACCACAAAAAACAAGTGGAGTATCAAGGCTGGAGCACGTTATGAGCACACGGATATCACAGCAAGTTTCTTGAAAAAAGAAGGTCAAAATACAGTGATTCCTCCTTATGGTGTTTTGGTGCCAAGTTTCAACATGTCGAAGACCTTCAAATCGGGTACGTGGAGATTCTCTTATAACCGCCGTATTCAACGTCCAGGTATCGAAAACTTGAACCCGAACGTGAATGCAACGAATCCATTGAACATCTCGGTGGGTAATCCAAATTTGGCCCCAGAATACACAAACAACTATGAGATTTCGTATAGCAAGTTTGTGAAGCAGACGTATATCTCGACCGCTTTGTTCGTGCGTAACACGACAGGATCGATTAATCGAATCCGTGAGGTGAAAGGAGATACGGTGAAAACGACCACGCGTAACATTGGTAACGAAGATGCTTACGGGATGAACATTAACATCAACATGAACGTGTCCAACAAATTGATGATTGGTGGGGGTGGAGACTTGTCTTACATGGTCTTGAAGAATAATGTACCAGATCCATTGTTAAATGCAAGTAATGAAGGCTTGCAATCGAACTTCCGTATTTTTGGTAATTACAACATCGGAAATGGTTGGGGAGCGCAAATCTTCTCCTTCTATCGCGTAAACCAAATTCAATTACAAGGTTCACAAGGTGGTTTCGGGATGTATAGCTTGAGTTTCAAAAAAGATTTCAAAAACAAGAAAGGAAGTATCGGTTTTGGTGCAGAGAACTTCTTAACACCACAAGGATTTGTGATGCGTAACGAAACGAAGACCGCTTCGATTTATCAATTGAGCGAGAACACGATGCGTAACATGAACTTCAAGATCAACTTGTCTTATCGTATTGGTAAAATGAGCTTTGGTCCTACGAAGAAAAAGAAATCAGTGAATAACGACGATACAAAAGGCGAAGGGGATGCGGCACCAGCGCAACCAATGCAACAGCCTATGGGTATGCCGGGCATGCGTATGGGTGGTGGCGGAGGCGGTGGCTTCGGCGGACCACGCTAATCGGAATATTAATTGGAAGAAGGGGAATCAGAAATGGTTCCCTTTTTTATTTGTTGCGGTCGCCTATTACTTACGCTCGCCTATTTGTTTCGTTCAATGGTATAGCTGATCAGATCGCCAAGCGAGTTGCGATACTCAGAAGCGGGGAATGTGGCTAAGATAGTTCTAGCTTCTTCCGCGATTTCATTCATCTTCTGGTTAGCATAGGCAAGGCCTCCCGTTGATTTAACAAATTCGATAACCTCCCGTACTTTATTGGAATCTTCTGATTCTTTCTTAATCAACTGAATGATGCGTTTTTTAGTAGAGTTATCCGTGTTCTGAAGGGCATATATGAGGGGCAAGGTCATCTTTTTTTCTTTGATGTCGATTCCCAAAGGTTTCCCAATTTCCGCATCCCCATAGTCAAACAAATCATCTTTGATTTGGAAAGCAATACCCACTTTCTCGCCAAACAAACGTGCCTTCTCTACCATCTCTGCATCCGCACCAGCAGATTGGAATCCAACCGCGCAACATGCTGCGATTAAAGTGGCCGTTTTCTTCGTGATAATATCAAAATAGACGTCTTCTGTGATGTCTAATTTACGCGCTTTTTCAATCTGTAATAATTCTCCCTCAGACATCTCACGGACAGCAGTAGATACCGATTTCAAGAGATCGAAATCTTCGTGTTCTACGGAAAGCAAAAGACCTTTCGAAAGTAAATAATCCCCCACTAAAACGGCGATCTTGTTTTTCCAAATCGCATTGATCGAAAAGAAACCTCTTCTGTAGTTCGAATCATCCACGACGTCATCGTGAACGAGTGTCGCAGTGTGCAATAATTCGATGAGTGCGGCACCCCTGAATGTTTTCTCTGTAATTTCTCCCATGCAACCCGCCGTTAGAAAAACGAACATCGGTCGCATCTGTTTTCCCTTTCTTTGGACAATATAATGCATGATGGTGTCGAGCAGCATCACTTTTGTCTTCATGAAAGCTTTGAACTTCCCTTCGAATGCCTTCATCGAATCATCGATGGGAGCTTGAATGGAAGAAATGGAGTAGGACATGCGGATTGTTTGAATCAGTAAATTGCGTAAATTTAATCAG
>JAGWUO010000086.1 GCA_028868395.1 Cytophagales bacterium
CGCGATTCTCCACTTGCCATCGCTAAGGAGGATGCAGCAAAACGAGTGCGTTGAAATTGGGCTAGAATAGTCGACATTAACGTAAAATTTTGATTTGCTGGACGGCACCGTCTTCTGTTTTCCAAGATAACAAGTAGGTTCCGGCTGGAAATGCAGACAAATCCAAAGGTTGAATCTGCTCTCCTGACCCAAAATTAGCGTTTTTAGGCGACATAATCATCCGTCCCATCGCATCCGAAATAAAATAGGTCACTAAAGAAGGTTTGTCTAAACTAAATTTCCATTGAAATATTCCTGTCGTGGAGGGATTAGGATACACGATGGATGAGGTCGTTTCTTCGCTTATGGCCAAAATAGGACTATCAAAGACAGCCATTTGGGCATCTAACCAAACAAGTCGTCCCTGTATCCAATTTTTCAACCAATTCACTTCATCACTTAAGGTTGCCCCTACATAGTAATTAGGCCAAATCTTTTTACCCATTAGAGGGTATTTTTGAAAATTCCTTGTCAGTGGGTCCTTTAATGCAACCTGCGCCGAATCAATCGTAGCAAAAAGAGTATTCGTATTCAAAAAGCTAGAGCGAACGGTCTTCCAACGCGTAGCTAATGCTTTGCGGAAACTCGCATCTTGAATTAATTTATTCCACCAAAAAGGCACTTGCCAATAATCGTTTTTGCCCCCGTCATTCTCCATCGCCTTGTACACAAAGCCATCCGTCTTCCAACCATTCAAATAATCTGCATTACCGAAAGCGATATTAAAATCCCAGGCTGGCCCCATCTTGATTTTTCCACCTAACGATTCTTTGTCTTTGTACAAATAGGTACTCAAGCGATAACCATCTACGTTCCTAGTGGCTTCGTTTAAAATAAAGTAATTCACAAAAGAGGAAACGTCCATATAATCACGAAAGCTCGCCTTCGGATCATTCATATCTTCAGTCATCAATTTATTTTCCCAATTATTGATGTAATCTCGAATATAAATAAATTGTTGCTGAGTGATGATACCGTATTGGGGGTATTCGATTTGGAATTCACATTTTTGAGTTGCTGAAATACCGGAGGTATAATTACTTTTCCAAGAGGTGGAAGGCGATCCACTCGTTTTATCAATTTTAAGCAAATAACCTCCCGTCACATTGTCACCCGCATTTTCGGTGGGATATAAATCCGAGATAGGCACGCGATTCTTCCCTTGCTTGACTTTCTCCATTAAGATATATACTCCACGGTATTCATCATTTATGATGAGCTCCACGAATTTCGCCTTACTATTTAATAAACCTAAACGCCCCGCTACATTTTGGGCGATAAAATCGCGCATAAATGAGCGATCGTTATAGGATGCATTCAATACCCAATCCGATTCTTCTGGCATTTGAACAAGTGACAACTTCTTTGCCTTTAGACCAGTGGTATCAGTCCATAATTCGATGCCATAAGGCTTTTTAACAAAGCCTGGTAAGAAATAAAAATCAGCTTGAGAGGTAGAACCACGGTATTCAACACCAGCGACTGTCGAAATGCTAGGCGTGCTTGACACTTGATTTAATTGGCCCGGACCATTGTCAAAAATCTCCATTTGAACTGGGATTTTAGGCTCATCTTGTATGACACGCGTTTTCGTATTGAAACGAACGATGGGAAGATTAGAGACGCTTAGACTTTGGCCATAAAAAAGTGAGGGCAACAATAGCAGAAAGAAAACCAGGTGTCTTTTCATCTAAAAATCGTATCCTAAGGTTAAGTAGGAAACCGGAGATTTCACTTCTTTATTTTCTACACCAAAGGCATAATCGAATTTAACAAAATACCCAAAAATCGTCGCTCGCGCCCCAAAACCATAGCCCATTAAGAATGGATTACGAAAATCTGTCACCGTCGCTTGAAATGGATTGGTTTTGCCTCCATAGACATTCGTATTGAAGCCATTCGTTTTCGCAAACGGACTAGAGCCAGACCAAGCGGTTCCTATGTCTGTAAAACCCACTAATTGGACAGAATTAAGCACCGATGAGGATTCGATGGCCATCAAAGATTTAACGGGTAATCTCAGTTCCATATTCAAGAGCAAATGACTATTCCCGCTCAATTTATTCAAGGCAAAGCCACGCAAAGGAGCGATGAAATTACTCATAAAGACATCCCGATGAGCTAAATTAGCTAATCCTAATGGAGATTCCTGTGTACGCGTTTCTTGCTTATTAAATAACCAATTCTCCATCCCACCTAGCATGGAGGCTTGCGTCTGAGATCCCATTTGATGGGACGCAGATAAGCGAGAGGCAAAATAAAAGGAATTAGACAATTTCTTATAATAGCGTGCGTCTAGGCTTAATCGTGTAAAATCACCCGAATTAACCACTTCTTTATGCGCTTCTGCAAGCAAACTTACACGTAAACCCGAACGAAGATTTTCTCCATAGGATACGGTATTGTCAAACACGTAATTTACCGAGGTCCCGGCATAACCTGAGTAATCCTCTGGGTTAGTCAATGATTGCTGAGAAAACAAACGATTAGTCGAATACATCCCTGTGATAGACAAACGGCTCAACAAATTAAAAGGATATGTCGCCGTTAAGGCAAATCGATTAAATCGAATCTTTTGAGATTCAGATTCCGTATCCTGTCCTAACACTTTGCGGTCATATCGGAAGGTCCAATCTAGCTTATTTGCTAAATAACTATATTCTCCCCAAATATCCGTATTTCGTAAATTAGCCGTCAAAAAGGCTCCTGCTTTAAACAGGTGATTCTCTAATAAATCATTGGCCTTCACTTCATACCCATAGCCCAAACCTCGAATAGGATCAGATCTGAATTGTCCTTCAGAGCTATTCATCACAAAGGTATTCTCGTAATCAAGTGGACCGACTAATTTACCTGGCTCCCTTTTCAATCGAATACTTTGTTGACGCTCTAAACGAGCACGTCTTGTTTTCTTGGCTAGATCTGTTTGTTCATTATTCACAGGATCCACTACACTCTGAACTACTGGGTCTATGATAGTGGGTATCCAAGCAGAATTTTTCATTTCATCCAAACTTGACCAAGTATAACGAGCAATTTTATCGGTTAAAATAGTTCTTTCTCTTGTTGAAATACCTGCAGGCCCCACTTCGAAATTTTCCCAAGCGACAGATCTAACGGCCATTTGCTGAAAGGTAGAATCACTCCATTGGAAGCGAATGAGTCGATTCCCATTGTTTTGGGCTTGTAAAAAATAAGCTACCGAATCCGAACGGAATTGAAAATTAAAGACTTTACCGGATGTTGAAAACAAGCGGGAGGGATTCTCTGGTTCATCTGGATTCCAAACAAAAGCAGAGGTAAAAGGAGCGGCAGGTGCCGGCAAAGAATCAATGTAACGATCTGTCAAATACAAGATACGGTTATCAGGAAGCCAGTGAGCTTCTGTTTCATCAAAAGCGTCCTTCGTCACCGGATTTAATCGATTCCGTTTTAAATCATATATCCCCACATCTACTTGGCCTTTTTCCATGACGCGAACGAGCATTTTAGTTCCATTCGCAGACATCTCCATCGCTAAATAGGATAGATTGGCTATTTTCTTCTTTTCGTCTCCCTTTAACTTCCCTGACTTATCCATCGTAAAGGATTGGTACCAAGAGTAACCTTGATCAGAGAATAAAACGGCAAGCGAATTTTTACCAAACCAAGAAACGAGTGGACCTTTACCTTCTGAAATACGATTCACATCTTTCAAACCAGATTGAAGAATAATTTGCGATTTTTTAGCCCCTAAAGTGTGTAAATGAACACTGTAACGGCCGGACTCATCACTTACCCACACCTCATGTAATCCATCCGGACTTAAGCGATAGGAATTCATCGTAGGTGTAGATGCAACATATTCATCCGTAGAAAACACCTTCTGAGAATTCACCTCTAGCTGCTTCGCGTCGTTTAAATAATAGTCAAACCAATCCTTTAAGAACTTCGAAAAAGGCTTACGGATGGTACTCGATATACTCGATTGCTCACTACGAATGATACGCGTTAAATTTAAAATATTGCCAATCGATTGTTTTCCATAAGTAGCTGCGATGTAAGACCAGATCGATTGCCCAAGCAATTCTGCTTCTTTGCCTTTTGCCAAAGGAAGTTTGCGAATCTTGTTTTCGCTGATGATTTGGTAGGTAAAGCGACGCATTTCAGGGGAATCTCCTCTTGCAATGTAGGCTGCCATTCCTTGCACATACCATTCAGATACATTTAGTAACAAGGAACTCTGTAAAACGTCCTTCACCGAGCCACCATACAGTAAATCGTGTAAATAAATAGAGGCAACCTGTTTTGTCAATTCCTGCTTAAATGAGGCTAAATTTTCTTTAAAAGCAATTTCGATGCGAAACTTAGACAGATTCTCCTCTTCCACCTCTTTTGCATTCGCTAAGGATATGCCACCATTGCTTTGTAACCAGGTCTCGTGATTCGGATAAATAAATAACTTGATTTTTTGAACGGGCGAGTAAGAAATTAGTTCTGTCACTCGTACAAAATCGGATTCTAAATAGGCCAAAGTTGATTTAGCTAACGCCTCATTCTTATCTAAATAATAGACCTCGAAATTAGAGCTGCCTACGTATTTCCAAGCAAATTTTTGGTATTGAATGCGGTGATTTTCTGAAATCCATTGCGAACCTTGTGCTATTAGCTGCGATTGGCCAAAGAACAAGGTGAATACTACTGCGAAAAAAAAGGTATAATTGCGCATTAGGTCAAAAGACTTTAAAACCAAATTTACAGATTTAAACGGAAAATAAATGATAAAATCGACGAATTGATGCTTCCGGATGCACAACAGATTTCCCGAGGATTTCATCGGTCCACTGTTTGGCAAAATAAGGACTTAAAGAAACCCCTTTCGACCCAAATCCATTAAAAATTCCGGCAGCCTCCTGCGAATGAAATCCCACAAAAGGTCTTCGATCCTGTGTGGCGGGCCTAATACCCGTTTTTTGCTGAACCAATTCGAAATTTTCTACACCCATTAAGGCTAATTTCTTTGTCAATTCCTCCAATGCCTCCGGAGTCGTCTGGTTCGTAAACTCCTTCCAACCATAGGTTGCCCCCACCTTAAAATGCCGAGAACCCAGCGGTACTATGAATCCGTTCTTATTCAAAATATACTCCTCTGATGGCTCATCGGTGCGAATTTCCATCAATTCCCCTTTAGCAGGCAAGAAGGGTAAACGCGACCAAAGTGGATTTTGCTGCCCGTGAAATCCTTCACAAAAAATCGCTTGACGACCCGTATATTGTACCTCCTTCAGCAAGCCTTTAGCAGCAAAATAGTTGCGAGAGCTGCGTAAAAGTGTTACAACATCCACCCAACCTGCCTGTTCCACCCAAACACCTTCCGATTCCCAACGTAAAAAATCATGATGTATCTGGTCTTTTCTCTCAACCAACCAGCTCTTCATTTCCTCATTAGCAAATGGTCGAAAAAGGGGCATCGGAAAGAAAAACCGCTTACCTAGCAAAGATTCTAATCGTGGGTAAAAATCAAATAGGTAAGGAAATAATTCGTCCGCAAGCCAAGTCTGTTCTAATTTTCGACCCGTTACTGGGTTGAAAATTCCACCGGCTGCTTGAGAGGAATTAAAATGGGTGGCAGGTGAATCCCAAATCTCAAAGGAAATTCCCGCCTCCAGAAAATGGTGTGCTAAAATGGTGCCAGCTAAACCCTGGCCTACAATGAGGAAGGATTTATCGTTTTTCACCTTGCACGCGACGAACGTGATCTAATACGAATTCTACTTGCTCATCCATCGTACGATAGG
>JAGWUO010000087.1 GCA_028868395.1 Cytophagales bacterium
GAAGTTCCTGGAGGAAGGTCGATCAATAAATAATCTAATTCGTCCCAGTTTGTATCTCCAAAAAACTGACGCAAAGCCTGCGTCATCATAGGACCTCTCCAAGGCACCGGACTTTCGCTCGGAGCTAAAAACCCCATGGAAATCATCTTGATGCCATATTGCATGATCGGCTGAATGCGATTCTTGCCGTCTACTTCTGTTACCAAAGGCTGTAAATCTTCTGCTCCAAACATCACCGGAATAGAGGGCCCAGAAATGTCTGCATCTAAAATCCCCACTTTTGCTCCAGCATTTTTCAAGGCCATCGCTAAATTCGCCGTTACCGTTGATTTACCTACGCCACCCTTACCGGATGCCACTGCAATCACGTTTTTAACGCCAGGGATGAGGGGGTCTTTGGAGGTCAAAGTGGTTACTTCAGCCGTCATTTGAATCACGATTTTGAGGTCAGGATGCACTAAATTGTGAATCGCGTCCTCGCAATCTTTTCTAATCTTCTCTTTTAATGGACAGGCTGGTGTCGTTAAAACAACGGTAAAGCGAACCTCACCCACGCCTAATTCCACGTCTTTAATCATATTCAAGGTGACTAGATCTTTCTTTAGATCTGGTTCCTGAACTGTACTTAAAGCACCTAATATAATCTCTTTGCTTACGCTTAATTCTCCCATGAATCTCTTTTCCTTTTCAAACCTCAAATATACGTGTTTTTTATTTCATGCGCGACGTATTCGGCGATTTTGCACGTATCAATTTCTTGGTATTTTTCGGTATTTAATTCCGCTAATAACACTTCTAAAACACGTCTATGGTCGATTAATTTAGCCGGGTGTGGTCTATGTGCCAAAGTCCGGTAAATCGAATCCCATTTTTTCACAATCGTTTGTAATTCTTGATCGAAATAGGTTGCCATAAACCGCTCCCAAATATAGTCTTGCGCCTGCTCATTCGGATGTATCATATCAGCCTCATAAAAACGGTAATCGCGCAATTCGTCCAGCATAATTTCGTAAGCTGGGAAATAGTGCACGTTCTCGAATTGTTTGGAAACGATGTCAGCCGCTACACGCAAGGTTGATTTAGAAACCTGGTTTTCCATCATTCCGTCTTTAGTGTGGCGAACAGGGGATACGGTTAATACGACTTGCGTCGTAGATGGGAGATTATGGAGAAGAGAGCTGAAATTGGATACGATCTCCTCAACGGTCGATAATCGTTTTTCGAAACGATCCGCTGGCATCTTGTGGCAATTAGCGACGCTTTTATTTAGATGTTTGTCAAAATAACTAAATGATGTACCCCACGTGAGGATTAAAAAGTCTGACGAAGCGACAAATGTAGAGGCCTCATTAGCCACTGAACGAATATCTTCCAGCAAGTCAGCCGAAGAAGTCGCTGTAAAAATGGAATGGTAATCGGGGTGCAAAAAATACCCACCGTGCTCATATAAATCCTCTGATACCTCCCCTGATAATGCTCTAGTAATCGCGAATGGATGAAATAGGGTACCCAAAGGCTGCGTCATTACCTCCAGTGGCAATTTACTCAAACGCGACCCCATCGAGGCCGCAAAACAAGAACCCATCGTCAGCACCCGGCTCCGATGGTTCATCGAAACGGATGCTGCTGGGATGGAGAAAGTTGTCGTAAGATTCATTATTTCAGGGAAGTCGCCCAGTTGTTCATTTTTGTTTCCAACACGTCTAATGGCATATTTCCATCCTTCAATAATTCGTCGTGGAAATCAGAAAGCTTGAATTTAGGACCCAATTCTTTTGTTAAACGTTCGCGAATTTCGCGGATTTTTAAGGCTCCTATTTTATAACTTAATGCTTGGGCGGGAATGGCCATGTAGCGTTCGATTTCGGCAATTGTACCTTCTTCACTTAATGGCTCATTGTCCATCATGAATTTAATCGCTTCTTCACGAGTCATGTTTTTTGAGTGCATTCCAGCATCCACTACTAATCTTATCGCGCGGTGCATTTCATCACCTAGAGCGCCCATGTATTGGTATGGATCTGTATATAGACCTAATTCTTTGCCTAGACTTTCGGTATAAAGTGCCCAACCCTCAGCGTATGCAGAGTTTCCGCCAAAACGACGAAATTTAGGTAAGGCATTATTTTCTTGCTGTAAACTTACCTGGTAATGGTGACCAGGAATCGCTTCGTGCAAGAATAAGCTTTCCATTCCGGAAGTGGTATTGAATTTTTTAGCGTCCAAAATAGGCACATAGAAAATCCCTGGACGCGTTCCGTCCTCTGAACCTTGGAAATATTCTGCTGATGCAGAGGCAGCACGGAAAGCTTCGGTTTGGCGAATCTCGAACGGCGTTTTAGGTGTGCGACCAAACATCGTCTTTAATTGTGGTTCCATCTTTTTGTGAATCGCATGGAAAGCGGCTAACACTTCTGCAGGGGTTTTGTACGGATAGAATTTCGGGTCTGTCTTCATGTGAGTGAAGAATTCTGCTAACGTTCCTTTGAAGCCCACCGCGTTCTTTGTTTTCTCCATTTCGGTACGAATACGCTTCACTTCGCTTAATCCTGTTTGGTAGATTTCATCCGCCGGTTTGTCTGTAGTGGTTAACAAACGAATAAGGTATTGGTAATACGCTGCTCCATTTTTCAATGCACTTATACCTGAACTTGTGCGCGCTTTTGGTAAATATTCATTTTGTAAAAAAGAGGCTAAACGGGCGTAAGCTGGTAGAACTTCATTTTGGATGGCCGCCGTGTATTCTGTGGTAAAACGCTTTTTGTCTGCTTCGGAGAATGAGGCAGGGAATTGTTTTAGGGGACCGTAAAAAGTGGATTCTTTGATGTCCTTAACGGCGAAAGCTGTTAATTGGGGGATGATTTTGACTACCAAAGCCTTTGGCAAGACATAATCCTCCTTCATTCCTCTACGGAAATAGACGATGGACGAATCTAAATAGGCCACGCCTTTTTTCATTCGCTTCGCCCAGTTTTCGTAATCCTTTACCGTCTTGAAAGGCTGAATTACTTGGCCGGATCCTAATTGCGCAAATGTCAAGTGGAAGCCATAGAATTGGTTCAATGGGGTCAAATTGTCTGGAAAAGTCAATCCCTCCAACCCTAATTTGATGTCACGAGTCAATAAATCATAGGTGATTTGATCGTTCGCATTTAAATCATCCCGATTTAGGGCTGATAATGATTGCTGGTATTTCTCTAAAACCGATTTGACTAAAGCGCGGTGGCTGTCCGTAAAATCGATATTTAACTGATCGTTGTAGCGGTTGTCGCCGTTTGCTGTGGCTGATCCGGGATTGAGTTTTAATTGCTCTTCGTAGTAATCGCCTACGATTTTGGCTAATTCCGAAGAGGGTTGGTCTGATTTTTTACACGCGAAAAAGGTCAAAAGAAGACCTAGGTAGAGGAGTTTTTTCATAGAGAATTTGCTGATTTTAGAGGCAATTTACGTAAATTGGTATTTGCATTTATACCTAAGTTACGAATTTATACATTAAAGATTTACTATGTCAGGATTGGGAGCGGAGCGCGCACGGTTACAATTACGAAACGATAATAAAGGTTGGAAAAAATGGGGGCCCTATTTGACAGAACGTCAGTGGGGTACTGTGAGAGAAGATTATTCTGCTCACGGAAACGCCTGGGGTACGATAACCCACGATATGGCGCGTTCCAAGGCTTATCGCTGGGGGGAAGAGGGGATAGGTGGAATTTCCGATAATAAACAACACGTTTGCTTTGCTTTTGCTTTTTGGAATCACCGAGATCATATTTTAAAAGAACGCTTTTTTGGGTTAACCGGAGCGGAATCGAACCACGGAGAGGACGTTAAAGAACTCTATTACTACCAAGATTCGACGCCTACGCATTCCTATCAAAAAATGCTGTACAAGTATCCGCAGCAAACATTTCCGTACCAAAAACTGATAGACGAATCGAAGAAGCGAAACCGCCATGAACCGGAATATGAGCTATTAGATACGGGCATTTTTGACAATAATGAATACTTTGATATTTCGATTGAATATGCGAAAGCAGACGAGCAGGACATATTGATCAAAGTGACCGTGGAGAACCGTTCCAAAGTGGCGGCGCCTATCACCGTTTTACCTACTATATGGTACCGAAATACCTGGTGCTGGGGTTACGAGAAATACAATTACAAACCACTTTTAACGGGTGTAGGTAATTCCTTTATCGAAGTAGATCACCGCGTGGTGGGGCGTTTCAAATTATATGCAGAAGAGGCAGATGAATTCCTGTTCTGTGATAATGAGACGAATTTTCAGCGTTTACATAACTCGGATAATCTGTCGCATTTTACCAAAGATGGGATTAACGAATACATCGTTAATAAGAATAAGCATGCGGTAAATCCGAATCACATCGGAACAAAAGCATCTGTTAAGTATACGGATAAAATTCCGGCGGGAGGAAAGAAAGTTTATCGTTTACGTTTGAGTAATGTGACGCAGCGAGAACCATTCGCGGATTTTGACCAAATATTCGAAGACCGAATCATCGATGCGGATCAATTCTATGCGGAATTGCAGAAGGGTATCGAGGACGATAATTTGCGTTCATTGCAACGTCAGGCCTATGCCGGAATGTTATGGACGAAACAGTGGTATTACTATAATGTGTTCGAGTGGATTAAGGGCGATCCATCCATGCCTAAGCCGGATCCGAGCCGTAAAAATGGCCGAAATAGCACTTGGAGGCATATGTATGCTGCGAATATTCTGTCAATGCCAGATAAATGGGAGTACCCATGGTTTGCCGCGTGGGATTTAGCGTTTCACACCTTGCCTTTGGCCAGATTAGATCCTGATTTTGCCAAAAGACAACTAGCCGTTATCCTCCGCGAATACTATATGCATCCGAACGGCCAAATTCCGGCCTACGAATGGTCATTCTCTGACGTTAACCCACCGGTGCACGCTTGGGCAACCTGGAAAGTATACGAGATCGACAAGGAAATGAATGGCGGAAAAGGGGATGTGGTCTTCCTGGAACGCATATTTCATAAGCTATTATTGAATTTCACTTGGTGGGTAAACCTGAAAGACGAAGGAGGAAACAATATTTTTGGGGGTGGATTCTTGGGAATGGATAACATCGGAGTGTTTGACCGCTCTGCTCAATTGCCTACGGGAGGGCACTTAGAACAAGCCGATGGAACGGGTTGGATGGCCATGTACAGCTTGAATATGCTGCGTATTGCCTGTGAAATCGCGATTGAAAATCCGGTTTACCAAGATATGGCCTCGAAATTCTTCGAGCACTTCTTGCACATTGCAGGTGCGATGCAGGCCATTGGTGGTGATAAATTAAATCTTTGGGATGAGGATGATCAATTCTATTATGACATGTTGCACAAAGAAGATGGTTCGGCTGAACTATTGAAGGTGCGTTCCATGGTAGGTCTGATTCCACTTTTTGCCGTGGAAACCTTGACTTCTGAAATGTTGGAGAAACTACCGGCTTTCAAACGCCGTGTCGAATGGGTTTTAGCGAATCGTCCAGACTTAGCGAACTTGATTTCGCGTTGGTACGAACCCGGAAAAGGGGAGACGCGTTTACTCTCCATCTTGCGTGGCCACCGGATGAAGATGATCATGAAAAGAATGTTTGATGAGACGGAATTCTTGTCTGATTTCGGTATTCGTTCTTTGTCTAAATACCACAAAGAGCATCCGTATAAATTCGCTTACGAGGGAGGAACCCTGCAAGTCGATTATACGCCGGCAGAGTCTACAGGTGATATGTTTGGAGGAAATTCGAACTGGCGTGGACCTATTTGGTTCCC
>JAGWUO010000088.1 GCA_028868395.1 Cytophagales bacterium
TTCGTTGCTGCACTCGAAACAATAACTTCTTCTAATTGCTTCGTTACGTTGTTTAATTCCACATTTAACTCCGTATTCGCTTTGATATAAATTTTCGTACGGTAGGGATTGTAACCTACATAGCTGACTTTGATCACCCATTCGCCATAGGGAACGTGCACTTTGAAATTTCCTGAGGAATCCGTAGTTACGCCTGACTTTTTAAAATCGACTGAAATATCGGCTCCTTTTAAGGGCTCGCCTGTAGAAGCGTCGATTACTTTACCGAAAATGGCCGGAAGCGAGGTGGTTTGTGCAATGCTTTGATGCGAAAGGACAATTAGAAGTCCAAGGCAAAAGACTCTGGGTAAGAGTTTGATCATAGAAAATAGGTTAACAGAAGCAATTCTGTAAATAAACAAAAATTAAAGGAGATTCCTTACATGAATAGCGACCAAAGCGCAGATATTGCGACGAAAATCAGGGCAAAGGGGGTCAGCACTTTCCAGCACAAATACATCAATTGATCCACCCGAAGACGTGGTAGCGTCCAACGAACCCACATTTGGATGGCAATCAGGATATAGGCCTTCAACAGTAGCCAAACAAAACCCATCAGGGTAGCATAAATCGTTCCCGGCTGCCCATTCGTCCAATCGGCTAAACGAACAGAGCCCATATTAGGTAAAGGAGAATACCAAGATCCCCAGAACAAAATAACCCCCAATACGCTCACTAAAAGCATCATTCCATACTCAGACAAGAACAATAATGCCCAGCGCATTCCAGCATATTCGGTATGGAAACCACCTACTAATTCTGATTCAGCCTCTGGAATATCAAATGGCGCCCGATTCGCTTCCGCTAAAGAGGCGATGAAATAAAGGATGAACAAAAAGAAAAACAAAGGCATCCGAACCACATTCCAGCTCAAGAAACCACCTACCTGTGTCACATCAATGCCCAAGCCCTTTAAACCGAACAGGTATTGCGGTTCAACTGCGAATATGCCTTGCTGCAAGGAAATGTCCTGTAAATTCAAGGTTCCAGAAATGAGCACTACACACAGCAGGGTTAATCCCAATGGAATCTCATAGGAAACTAATTGCGCCGCAGATCGAATAGCACCTAACAAGGAATACTTATTGTTCGAAGTCCAACCCGCTAACAAAATCCCTAAACTATCTAGTGAAACAATCCCCATCAAGAGCATCAAACCCATTTCGGTTTGACTGCCTTGTAAAAAGGTCCCTGAACTCAAAGGAATGACAGCAAATGCACCAAAAACGGACAAGAATATTATCCAGGGTGCGAAAAGAAATAAGCGCTTTTGGGCGTTTTCGGGGATAATATCTTCCTTTTGGAATAACTTCAATAGATCCGCAAAAACCTGGAGCAAACCCCATTTACCTACTTCCATGGGCCCTAATCGATCCTGCATAAAAGCAGATAGCTTTCGCTCCACATAAACGCCTATCACGACATTTACGGTCAACAAAAGCAAACAAACGATCAGAGCGATCCACATTAGCTAATTTGATTAAGGGCTTGTAAAAAATCGGCTTTCAAATCTTCAATAGACTCAAGACCTACGGCCACGCGAACTAATCCATCCGTAATACCTAAAGCAGCTTTTTCTTCTGCTGGTAATTTAGAATGGGTCGTAGAAGCGGGGTGCGTGATTATCGTCCGCGAATCTCCTAAATTTGGCGATATCGAGGCGATTTTCAACAACTTACTAAAAGCAACTACTTTTTCAAAGCCACCTTTAATATCCAGCGTTAAAATTCCGCCTCCGTATTTCATTTGGCGTTTCGCTAATTCATATTGTGGATGCGATTTCAAATAAGGGTATTTCACTTTATGGAGGGCTTGATGTCCTTCCAAAGCTTCTGCTAAGGCTAGCGCATTCTCCGAATGCTTCTGCAATCTTAAATCCAATAATTCCAAACTCTTCGACAATACCCACGCATTAAATGGAGACATCGATGGGCCTGTATGGCGTGCAAAGAAGCGAATTTCGTCAATATACACCTTCTTGCCACAGATGACACCGCCTAACACACGGCCTTGGCCGTCAATGTATTTAGTAGCCGAGTGAATCACTAAATCTGCCCCTAGATCCAAAGGTGTTTGTAAAATAGGCGTTGCAAAACAGTTATCCACCGCTAAAATCAAATCTTTACCTTCCTTTAGGGCTGCTAATTCTTTCAAATCAATCAACTCCAAACCCGGATTAGAAGGTGATTCGCAAAATAAAAATTTCGTATTGGGTTTGATGGCTGCTTTCCAGGCATTGATGTCATGTCCGGGAACGAAAGTGCATTCGATACCCCATTTGGAAGTGATTTTGGTCAAAATCTGAATACAAGAACCAAACAAAGCATTCGATGCCACGACGTGATCACCCGACTTTAAAAGCCCAGCCATTGAAGCAAAAATCGCCGCCATTCCCGTAGAAAAGGCAATTCCATCCTCCGCATTCTCCAGCATATTCATCTTCTCCACAAACTCATCCACATTGGGATTCATATAACGCGAATAGATATTACCCGCCATTTCATCCGCAAAAATCGCTCTCCCCTGCTCCGCATCTTCAAAGGTGAAGCTAGAAGTTAAATACAAAGGCACGGAGTGTTCTCTATTGTGAGATCTTTCGGCTTGAATACGGATGGCTTTGGTCTGTTTTTGCATAATCTTTCCTTAATAATCTACAAAATTAATAGAATACATGTGAAAACCGCCTTAGGTGAACGACTATTTTCCTGCCCTGATTCAGCCCCCTACAAGAACTAAATTATTTAAAGATAATTGAGTAAATTTCGAAGAACTAAGCCTTGTAAAGAAAACAAAAATAACCTATGAAAAAATTGATTATACCCTTTTTAAGCTTGTTTTTAGCGATCGGATCGCAGCAAGTTCAGGCTCAAAAATGGACCAACCTGTTTGACGGAAAAACCTTTAAAGGGTTCAAACAACTCAATGGACAAGCAAAATACGAAGTAAAGGACGGCGTTATGGTGGGAACCACTGTTGCAAATACGCCTAACTCCTTCATGGCTACTGAACAAGAATACGGTGATTTTATCCTGGAGTTCGATGTCAAAGTAGACAACAAGATGAATTCAGGAGTTCAATTCAGAAGTTTGTCTATCCCAGAATACCAAAACGGACGCGTTCACGGCTACCAAGCAGAAATCGATCCCTCCACAAGAGGTTGGTCTGGAGGTATATATGACGAATCACGTCGTGGTTGGTTAGCTCAAAACGAACTGAAACCGGAGGCGAAGAAAGCCTTTAAATTAGGGGATGTTTGGAACCATTACCGCATCGAAGCTATCGGAAGCACAATTCGCACGTGGATTAATGATTATCCTGTGACTTACCTAGTGGATGATATGACAGCCAAAGGGTTTATCGCTTTTCAAGTACATGCTATTTATGGTGAGATGAAACCTGGCATGCAGGTTATGTGGAAAAACATCCGCATCCAAACAGGAAAGGATATGCAACCTCGTCCTTTAGACAACCGATTTGTGGTAGATAACTATACTTTGAATAACATCTCTCCACAGGAGCAAGCGCAAGGCTTCCGTCTTTTGTTCAACGGTAAAGACTTAACTGGATTCCGTTCGGCATTTAAGACAACGGCTCCTCCATCAGTTTGGACGGTAGAAGACGGTACGCTTCACGTGAATAGCTCTGGTGGTAAAGAATCAGGCAATGGCGGCGATATCTTAACGAATGACAAGTTCTCCGCGTTTGAATTAACCTTTGATTTCAAACTAACGGAGGGAGCTAATTCTGGGGTGAAATATTTCGTGAACGAATCCTACAATTCAGGCATGTCAGCGATCGGCTTAGAATACCAAGTGTTAGACGACGCAAAACATCCCGATGCGAAGTTAGGAACCGTAGGAAATCGCACGTTAGCGAGCTTGTATGACATTATTCCATCGAATAAAATCGATGGCCGTTTCCAAAAGAAAATAGGCGAGTGGAACCAAGGACGCATCATTGTGTACCCAAACAACATCGTTCAACACTGGTTGAATGGTTTCAAAGTAGTGGAATACGAACGCAAGAGCAATATTTTCAAAGTGCTAGTTGCGCATAGTAAGCATAAAGTATGGGATGGTTTTGGATCTCAAGATTCAGGCCCAATCCTTTTCCAAGAGCACGGGGATTCCGTATTCTATAAAAACATCAAAATCAGAGAAATTAAATAAACCAACCTATGGAAAGAAGAGAATTTTTACACAAAGGTGCCCTAGCTTCTCTAGGTACTTTAGCTTTTAGCCCAAAATCGTACAGCAAGATTCTTGGCGCAAACGACCGCGTTCGCGTGGCTTGCGTTGGTTTCTCTGATCGTCACCGTGCCTCACACGTTCCTCCTTTTAAGGCTTTGGCCAAAGGAATGAACTTCGAAATGGTCGCGCTATCTGATCTATGGAATCGCCGTAGAGACGAGGGAAAAGCCTATTTAGAAAAAGAATTAGGTGGCACAATCCAGACCTACAGAAATAATGAAGAATTGTATTCTGCGAAAGGAATCGATGCCGTATTCATCTCCACAGCTGACTTCCAACATGCTTTGCATACGATTGAAGCGGTAAAAGCGGGTTGCGATACCTACACAGAAAAACCATTAGCAGAGACAATGGAAGATAACCGTGCGGTTTTAAAAGCGGTTAAAGAATCCGGCAAAATTGTTCAAATCGGATCTCAACGCCGTTCAGGTGAGAACTATTGGGCTGCGGAAGAATTCATCAAGTCGGGTAAATTTGGTGATATCAAAATGGTAGAATTAATGTGGAACGTGAACCAACCGGGTCGCTGGAGACGCCCAGAATTAACGAGCATTTTGAAAGAATCAGATATCGACTGGAAGCGCTTCTTAATGAACCGTCCAGCAGACACCTTTGATCCACGCAAATACTTAGAATATCGCCTATTTTGGCCTTATTCGTCTGGTATTCCAGGCCAATGGATGTCTCACCAAATCGATACCGTACACTGGTTCACTGGCTTAAAACACCCTAACTCGGTTGTGGCAAACGGTGGAATCTACCAATGGAACGACGGACGTAAAAACGCAGACACCATGACTGTTGTCATGGATTATGGCCAAGGAACCAAAGGATTCCAAGTTCAATTCACGTCACGTTTCTCCAACTCAGCGGGTGGAACAAAAGAAATTTACTATTCAAACGGGGGTGAATTAAACTTGGATACTAACACCATATCGCCAAACGGAGGTCTTCGTGAACGCGAAGCAAAAGCCATGGGTCTTCAAGCAAACTTATTACCAACGATGAAAATCGAAGGAGCAAAAGTAGCGACAGATGCAGATACAGGTGGAGATATCTTAACATTCAACCACGTGAAAAACTGGATGGAATGTGTTCGTTCTCGCAAAACGCCTAACGCTCCTATCGAGGCCGGTTACCAACACTCGATCGCAACCATCATGTCAAATGCGGCTTACCGCACGGGACAACGCGTTACTTTCGATGAGAAAACGCAAGAAGTAATGGCGGGTGATAAGGTGTTTAAGTACTAGGCGCTAGTCGATTGACTTAATAAGAGTAGAGATTATAGAGTAGAGAGTAGAGATAATTTCAAAAGGGGGGCGCGAGCCCCTTTTTTGATTAATAGATTAGAGAATGTTCTAAAAGAATAGAGCATAAAGCACAAAGAATAAAGATGGAATCAAAAAGGAAGCAAAAGCTTCTTTTTGATGATTAATGAAAATAGTAGGTTATACTACGGTAGTATTGACTTTATTCTTTGTGCTTTATGCTTTATGCTTTAAT
>JAGWUO010000089.1 GCA_028868395.1 Cytophagales bacterium
CGTTCTTTGGTATTCAGTCCGTTACCGCCTCGCGAAGTGGGGATGGAAATGGGATTTAATGAACTAATTAAAAAAGCCTCAGATTTAACGGTCTGAGGCTTTTTTTAGGTGTCAAAAGTGCCCAAATTAGAATCGAATACTCGCTCCCAGCAAGAAATTAAATTCAGCCTGTGGATAATAGAAATTCTCCGTGGTCGTCGCTCCTGCATATCGATACGAATAGGTGTAGCCATTCGAAGAATACAGTTCGTTCAGTACATTATTCAGCAGTAACGTGAAGGCAGGACCTTTCTTCAACGTGTATTTCAAGCGAATATCTTGAGTCGAGTAAGCTTTCAAAGAACGACCTTCATCCGATGTATTATCCAAGTATTGTTTACCCACATACTTGCTCAACAAACTCGCCTCGAAAGCGCCTACGGAATAGGTCAACGTATTCCCGGCAATAACGGAGGGAGAATAGGCGATATCGGTATTTTCGTGATGAATGATAGGCATATCATAGGTATCATAATCGACTATTTCCTCCTTGAAATGGCGGATTCGGTTTTGGCTAAGTGTCACATTTCCATTCCAAAGCAAACGCTTTGAGATTTGGTAATTCAGAGAAGCCTCCACCCCTAAGCGATAACTTTCGTCAACATTTTTCCGAATTGCCTCGCCTACGGCATTTACTGCACCGGTCAAAACCAGTTGATCTTGGTAATTCATGAAATACCCATTCAATTGAAATGCATATTTTGTACCAGAGCGTTGGTAGCCTAATTCATAGTCTTGTAAATATTCTGCACGAGGCGCGGTTCCTGGATTATCCACAAAGTCTTGACGACTTGGCTCTTTGCTTCCGGCAGAAACTGAGGCGTACACTTTGGATTGATCAGAGATTTGGTGTGTTAGACCAATTTTAGGGTTAAAAAAGGCATAACTTTTATCATTCGCTAAGACCAAAAACTTATCCGCCGTTCCTTTCATCAAATGACCCACCGTACGGTATTGCAAATCCACATAGGCATTCCAGTGATCTGACAAGATGATATTCGTTTTTGCATACAAGGTCAAATCCGTTTTTTGCGAGCGACTGCGGTACCATTCCACTCCTGGCAAAGGATCCACTAAAACCCCGAAATGGCGTCCAATGTAACGGTTCCAAGCTCCACCCAAGGTGAATTTAAATTTCTGAGAACCCGTATAATTCAAAGCAAAGGTCGAACCATAAAAATCATTATCTAACCATTTTCGGCGAATCACATCAGCAGATACGATGGAAGTTACACCATAATTTGCCATCGCCGCATTGGGCTTAAACTCCTCATAATACCCCCGACCATACGTATAATGCGCATTCAGATCAAGGTTCCAAACCTCCGATAGACGATGATTTGTGATTAATTGATAATGATCTTGCGCATAATTATCGGTTTGGTTTGCATAGGTGTAATAATTATACGTACGACCGCTTTTTAATAAGTTATCAGCCTCTGCAGCTGTTAAATAATTGCGATCGATGTAGTCTTGCATGCCTGAAACGGAACCGATAATACGGCTTTCTGGCGTACCATACCAAGACTGGTAGGTCTTTTCTTTTCCAGTGAAAAAGTTTAACCGGACAAAGCTTTTCGAACCAAAATAACCCGCGGAAAAATAGGCCGATTGCAAATTAGAGGACGCGCGATCAATATAGCCATCCGAAACGATGCGCGATAAACGGCCATCAATCGTAAATTTCCCTCCTAACAAACCTGAACCGGCTTTAATCGTCGTTTTCAGCGTTCCAAATGATCCGCCTGACGCATTCACTTCTCCATAAGCCTTAGGCTCATAACTATTTGTTTGCATATTGACAGACCCGCCAAAAGCACCGGCCCCATTTGTCGACGTACCCACGCCACGCTGGATTTGGACGGAATTCACCGAGCTCGCAAAGTCTGGCATGTTAACCCAATAGGTTCCTTGAGACTCTGAATCATTCACCGGTATACCATTAATAGTTACGTTCACACGCGTCGCATCGGAACCACGAATCCGAATTCCAGTGTAACCCACACTCGCACCTGCATCTGAAGTGGTCACAATAGAAGGAGTGAAATTTAATAATTGAGGCATATCCTGCCCTAAATTGGATTTGCCTAATTCCGAAGCAGACACATTCGAATAGGCCATCGCCGAATTTTCATCCGCCCGGGTTGCTCGAACCACGACTTCATCTTGCAAGAAATTGGATTTTTTCAGCGCAATGCGACCGGCTTGCCCGGCAGAAACTTCTACGGGTTCGTAACCCACAAATCGCACGATAAGAACCGCTTCCTTCGGCACCGAAAGATTAAATTGTCCTTTGGCATCTGTCACATTCCCTTTCGGGCTTCCTTTCAAGGTCACTGAAGCGCCCCACAACGGAGCTTTCGTATCCTGATCGAAGACTGTTCCTTGGATTTTTTGGGCCCAAAGAACCTGCACACATAAAATAAGCGTAATAATAAGCGTTGTTGCCTTTTTCATTTTTTTGAAATTTTAGCAACAGGTAAAGGAGCCAAATCCTGTTATGATTTAACTATGTAACCCTTACATTGACGATTTTTTCTGAGTTTTCAGCGCTAAAAACTCGACAAAATCCCTTCGACGGCACTACCCGCATCAGGTTCAATGGGTATAATCTCAGCCTTTTTTAGGGGCACCCCTTTTTGTAGATGCACAAAGATACAAAATTTCCTACCTTTGCAAGCCCTACGTAAATTTTGTAGGGAATTTTTGCACGTATGATCGTCAAAGAATTTCTCAGTATCTACCAGAGTGACGGAATTGTCCAAAGCATTTCTGACAAGATCACTACGTCTAAACCGGGCGAATCCCTCCACTTAAAAGGCCTTTGCGGCTCACTCGACACAGTTTTAATGTCTGCGCTTCTGAAAGAGAAGCAACCCTTTCTGATCCTTTGCGAGGAAAAAGAAGAGGCGCAATACGTCTATAACGACCTGCAGGCCCTCATTGGGGACACCGCAGTCATCTTGTTTCCAATGTCCCACAAGAAACCCTACGAATGGGAAGAAGTGGACAACGCGAACGTGTTATTACGGGCGGAAGTGCTGAACATATTAAGTAATTATTCAGGCCAAAGCCTCGCCATCGTTTCCTATCCGGCTGCGATGACTGAGAAGGTAATTAACCGGAAGTCTTTGGTTAAAAACACCCTTTCCATTCGGGTTGGCGATAAAATCGATCGCAATTTCGTCGCAGAAACGCTGAACGAATACGATTTCGAACGAACGGACTTTGTCTACGAAGCAGGCCAATATTCCGTTCGTGGTGGGATTTTAGACGTATTCTCCTACGCAGCGGAATACCCTTACCGCCTCGATTTCTTCGGTGATGAAGTCGATAGCATTCGAACCTTTCACCCAGAAACCCAGCTTTCCATTCAATCCGTTTCTGCGATGCACCTCATCCCAGATGTGCAAACGAAACTGATTCAAGAAACTCGGGAATCCTTCTTCACTTTCCTACCTGAAAACACCAAGGTCTGGATAAAAGATTTGAGCATTTTAAGTGATGTCTTAACAGAGAATTTTGAAAAAGGGTCGATGGTCTATGAGGTCAATTCCTCGTCTGATATCAATCTGTTAAATAAACCCGAAGAACGCTGGGAGACCGCAAAAACCATCAAAAAATCATTGCAAGGTTTCGCCTGCATCGAATATGGGAAACGCTCACACCTGAAGAATTCGGAAACGATCGTGTTTCCTTCGAAGAATCCCGGTGCCTTTCAAAAGGACTTCGAGCGTTTAGCGACAACCTTATTAGACAACCAGACGCACGGTTATCACAATATTATCAGTTCTGAATCCCCGCGGCAATTAGAGCGTCTCGAGGTGATTTTTAACGAAATTAATACCAGCATTCAGTTCAAACCCTTGCAGATTTCCCTTCGCGAGGGATTTGTAGACGAACAAACGAAGGTGGCTTTTTATCCGGATCACCAGCTGTTTGAGCGTTACCACCGCTACAAGGAAAAGAATAAGTTCTCGAAGAACAAGGCGCTGACCCTTAAAGAATTACGCTCCCTTCAAGTGGGGGATTTTGTCACACACATCGACTACGGGATTGGTCGTTTTGCCGGATTAAATTTGGTAGAAACCGCGAACGGAGAGCAAGAAGTGATACGCTTGATTTACCGAGACGACGACGTTTTATCGGTTTCGATTCATTCACTGCACAAAATCTCGAAATATTCCGGCAAAGAAGGAGCCCCTCCCTCGATGTCAAAACTAGGTTCGCCTGATTGGGATAACAAAAAATCGCGGGTAAAGAAGCAAGTAAAGGATATTGCCAAAGAGCTTATCTCTTTATATGCCAAACGTAAGAACGCGCCAGGTTTCGCCTTTTCTCCGGATACCTATTTACAAGCCGAGCTAGAATCCTCTTTTTTATACGAGGATACACCAGATCAAGCCAAAGCGACCATTGACGTGAAGGCGGATATGGAGAAACCGCATCCGATGGACCGATTGGTTTGTGGAGATGTGGGTTTTGGAAAGACAGAAATCGCGATTCGCGCTGCCTTCAAGGCCGTAGCGGATTCGAAGCAAGTGGCCGTTTTAGTTCCCACAACGGTGTTAGCGATGCAACATTACCGTACATTCCACGATCGTTTAGCGGCGTTCCCTTGCAAAGTGGAATATGTGAATCGCTTCAAATCAACCAAACAAATCAACGAAACTTTGGCCCGCGTGGCGAGTGGAGAAACCGATATCCTAATCGGAACACACCGTTTAGTGAACAAGGACGTCCATTTCAAGCAATTAGGCTTGATGATTATCGATGAAGAGCAGAAGTTTGGGGTGAAAGTAAAAGACCGCCTGAAAGAAATGCGCGTGGATGTGGACGTTTTGACCTTAACAGCAACGCCGATTCCAAGAACACTCCATTTCTCCTTAATGGGAGCGCGTGACTTAAGTATTATCGCCACGCCACCACCCAACCGCCAGCCGGTTGAAACCAAATTAGTCGTCTTGTCTGACGAAATTCTAAGAGATGGCGTGCGTGAGGAATTGAACCGAGGAGGTCAAGTATTCGTGGTTTACAACCGCATTGGAGAACTGGAAAGTATTGCGAACCGCATTTTGCGCTTGGTTCCGGATGCTAAAATCGCTGTCGCACACGGCCAAATGGAGGGCGATCAACTCGAAAAAATCATGATGGGATTCATCGAGGGCCATTACGACGTACTCGTTGCGACGAACATCATCGAATCCGGACTTGACATTCCGAACGCGAATACGATCTTCATTTTAAATGCCAACAATTTCGGGCTTTCAGACCTCCACCAAATGCGGGGTCGCGTGGGTCGATCGAACAAAAAAGCCTATTGCTATTTAGCAACGCCGTCTTTAGCGAATTTAACCAGCGATGCGCGCAAGCGTTTAAGTGCGCTTGAGGAATTCTCGGATTTAGGCGACGGTATCAAAGTGGCGATGCGCGACTTGGATATTCGGGGTGCGGGAAACTTGCTTGGCGCGGAACAAAGCGGATTTATCAATGATTTAGGCTACGACATGTACCACAAGATTCTGGATGAGGCGGTGCAAGAATTAAAGGAGAACGAATTCAGAAAACTCTTCGAAGTCGATTTAGAACAGGTAGCAGAAAGCTTGAAAGTGGATTGTACAATCGAAACAGATTTACGCGTGTTGATTCCAGAGGAATACGTCCAAAGCATCTCCGAACGTCTCGCCCTCTACACCCGTTTGGATGAAATTGAGGACGAAGAAACGCTG
>JAGWUO010000090.1 GCA_028868395.1 Cytophagales bacterium
AATAAAATCAATATACTTAAAACCCAAGTAGAGCAAGCGCAAGGAATGTATCCTTATGTGCAAAGAAATGACATAAATGGTGCTTATGTGGTTGAATCTTATGAAAATAGAGACAATGCATTACAAGCAGACTATGTGGAGTGTACCTTTCGATTAAAGCCTTTGGAATCAAGTCAAGATGTCTATGTTGTAGGAGGATTCAATGAGTATAAGCTAGATGCTCCTTTACGCTTAAACCCTACGACTGGTTTATTAGAAACTACCCGAATGCTAAAACAAGGCGTTTATAACTACCAGTTTAAAAGCAAAAATCCCCCTAATGAAACATTAGAGGGAAATCATGCTCAAACCGAAAACCTCTACGAGGTACTCGTTTATTATCAAAAACCAGGAACACGATACGATTCACTGGTGGGGTATACTACATTAGTCACTAGTCACTAGTCGCTAGTCGGAAGCGATTAGACATTAAAGCGGAAGTGCATAATGTCGCCATCTTGCACCACATATTCTTTACCTTCTACACTTAACTTACCTGCTTCTTTACATCCTGCTTCTGTTTTATAGGCTACATAATCAGCTAACTTGATCACTTCAGCACGGATAAATCCACGTTCAAAATCGGTATGAATCACACCAGCAGCCGCAGGTGCCTTCCATCCTTTTTGTATTGTCCAAGCTCGTACTTCTTGTACACCAGCTGTGAAATAAGTAATCAAGTTTAATAAGTGGTAGGAACTGCGAATCAATTTATCCAAACCCGATTCTTTTAAACCATATTCTTCTAAGAACATCGCACGATCATCCAAATCTTCCATTTCTGCAATTTGAGCTTCTAATGCAGCACAAACTACCACCACTTCTGCATTTTCTGGGGCGACATTTGCTTTAAGTTGATCCACATATTGATTTCCACCTGCCGCAATCGATGCTTCATCTACGTTAGCCACATAGATGACAGGCTTATCAGTCAACAAATACAAATCTCCAATAGCTGCTTGCCTAAGGTCTTCATCCATTACAACCGTGCGAGCGGATTTACCTTCTTCTAAAGTTGCTTTAAACTGCTGTAATGCCGCCAATTCTGCTTTTGCCTTCGCATCCCCTGCCTTAGCAGCGCGTTCCGTTTTAGAAATCTTCTTATCTACCGAATCTAAATCTTTGATTTGCAATTCTAAATCAATGATCTCTTTATCGCTAACTGGATTTACACGACCTTCTACGTGAACAATATTTTCATCTTCAAAACAACGAACAACGTGAATAATCGCATCTACTTCCCGGATATTAGCTAAGAATTTATTTCCCAAACCTGCACCTGTAGAAGCTCCTTTCACTAAACCAGCGATATCAGTAAATTCAATTACTGTGGGCAATATGCGGTTTGGTTTTACTAATTCAGCTAATACGTTTAAACGATCATCCGGTACTGTTACGATGCCTACATTCGGCTCAATCGTACAAAACGGATAATTCGCTGCTTCTGCTTTATTAGAAGAAATAGCACTAAACAAAGTTGATTTACCCACATTAGGCAATCCGACAATTCCACAAGTTAATCCCATAGTAATTTTAAAAATGAAAGCACAAAAGTACGGCTAAAAATCAAAAAGCCCCTGATTTCTCAGAGGCTTTTTCGAATATTTTAAAGATAATTACTCCCATTTCAACTCACTATTGCCAAACTCGTCTTCATCACGATTAAAGGAAGAGAAATCAACATCTGGCATCAATTCCGTCTTCACGTGATTAACGGCCTCGTTTAATCCTTCCACAAACTTATCGAAATCTTCTTTGTACAAAAACATCTTATGTTTTTCATAAACAAATCCATCTTCTTTCTGATGACGGCGACTTTCTGTAATTGTAATGTAATAATCTTGAGAGCGGGTTGACTTCACATCAAAAAAATACGTTCTCTTTCCTGCCCGAATACGTTTAGAAAATAATTCTTCTCTATCTCTTTCTTCCACTGGTATTTAAATTATGGTTTCACAATGTGTAAATCTACTATTTATTCTCATTCACTCAAAAAAAATTGGTAGAATTAAGCAACCGTCATCAAGCTCTACATTTTTAATTCCCAATTTAAACCTACATCTTTACAATCATCATCCAACTATTTTAATGATAAAAATACCATCAATAGTACTATTGATAAGTACACTTTTATCCCTAAATGCTTTCTCACAGGATTTAGGATATGAAAAAGTAGGAATAGCTTCGTTTTATGCGAAATCATTTTACGGTAAAAAAACCGCCAGCGGAGAGAAGCTTAAAAAGACCCTATTAACAGCTGCACACAAGCGTTTTCCTTTCAATACTTTGGTTGAAGTAACTAACTTAGCCAATCGAAGAAGTGTTATTGTGCGTATAAATGATCGAGGACCTTACAAAAAAGGGCGTGTCGTTGATTTATCTGAAGCAGCAGCTAAGAAATTAAACCTAAAGAAGATAGGCTTAGTTCGAGTTAAGATCAAAATCGTTGGTTTTGAAAATGAATTAATGCTTATCCCCTACCAAAAGCTTGCTTTAGAAAGCAACCCAAAATTCAGCCGAAACTTCTATCAAAAATCTCGTCTTAAATACAAGACGCATTATAAAATGAAGAAGAACGTCAAGCATAAAAAGTACATCAATAAGAAGTACTTTAAACGCTAGTTCTATTTACGTCTATTTTCAAGGTACTGAATAAAGTCCTTTAAATTCTCCACCGGAATACGTTTACCCACAATCTTCTTTTGTTGGTCCAATACATATACCACAGGAGTCGAATAGACATCAAATGTATTTCTGAAATCCGTATAATATTCTTCTTTACCGGTTTGCGGATTTAGGTGAATATCAATCCCATTAATCCAAGATCCTATCTTAAAATCAGTAATAAATTTTTTCCATGCAGCCTTATCGCGCACAATAGAACTAGCCACAACACCAATATTCTTAGTTTTAAAATAATCATTCAAAGCAGCTAATTTAGGTGTCTCTTGCTTGCAATGACTGCATTCTGGATCATAAATAAAGACTACAGTATATTTGAATGGTAAAGAAGCCAGGTTAATTTCCTTACCGGTCACATCTGTTAAATGCATCTTGGGAAAAGTTTTACCTACAAGAAGTGGTTTAATGATGGCTATACGTTCCTTCATTCGCCTTACTGTACTCGAATCCCATAAGGCAGGCTCCCCTATGTAATATCGCTCTGCTAAGTGCACAAATGCACCTTCTGTTCCTAATATAGGATTGTTCTCATACGTACTCGCAATTTTATAAATGATGTAGCGACGGACCTCCGTATCCTTCGCTTTTTGAAGAATTAAATCAGATTCTCTCGAAATGGAATCTGGATCCTGAACAACTAAATCTTTAAAAAAACGCTCTAATTTACGCTGTAAGAAAGGTGTCCGAACCATTCGCTCATCCCCTAAATCCATCCCATCAAAATAATGCTTTTTATAATATTGATACTGGTACATTTGCATTTTAGTCGTATCGGCTTTTGACTTCAGGGTACCAGAATAAACGGGTATTTCAGGGTCAAAGGAAGATTCAATTAGTTTAGAAACGAATAAGGAAGCATTAGCCTTTTTCCATTGCTGTTGAAATTGCTTCACTTCAGATTGTACATTTTTTTTTGCAACAGGAGAAAGTGATGGTTGATTTAACAGGGTATATAGCTCATTCATCTTTCGCTGAAATCCATAAAAAGCTGTATTTTCAGCGGAATTTTCAAAGGTAATGGACTTCAAAATATCCGTTGTATCCAAAGAAAAAGAGAAATTAGGGTCTTCTATGACCACATCTATATATTTGGACTTAAGAAAAGAAATCAAGTATAAACCCTTAGGCAATGTTTCGGTTCCTTTAAATTGAAATTCTCCCGCCTCATTTGCCAGTACTGTATCTTTTATTACTTGTTGGTTATAGCCAAAATAATGCGCTAAATACACTTCCGATTTAGACAACCCCTTTATTTTACCCTTAATATCATATTGCGCAAAAAGGGACGTAGAGAAAAGTAAAATAAAAAGAAGAGTACCGACTACTTTCATAAGATTAGAATAAATTTGTATCACTAACTCTCAAATTTACAATGTTTTTCATCCTATCTAAAATAATCGACTTTTTCCTTCAACCACTTTGTTGGATTTTTATCCTGTTAGGAGTCGCCTATTTTAGCAAATACACGAAACGATTCATTTTAATTACAGTGGCTGCTCTGGTACTTTTTAGTAACGGCTGGTTTGTTAATCAATGTTATTTGGCCTATGAAAGTCCTCAGGTCAAATTGAACCATAATTACCAGTGGTGCATCATTTTAGGAGGTGGAATGATGCGTGCAGGAGAAGGTTATCGTACAGGAGAAACAGCTGATCGGTTTATTCAACCCCTATTACTATACAAAAAAGGCATCGTTAAAAAGCTACTTATCACCGGAGGAAATGTCAACATCAAAGGCCTTAAAATTGATGAAACACAAGAAAGTAGAAAAGTAAAAGAGGTGTTAATCGCCATGGGAGTAAATGAAAAAGATATCTACTTGGAGGAAAAAGCAAGAAACACGCATGAAAATGCCCTATATACCAAACAAATGTTAAAACCATTCCTAAAGGAAAGAATGGTTCTCGTCACTTCTGCGATGCACATGCCTCGGGCCAAAGCCTGTTACGTAAAAGAGGGATTTTTAATAGATATGTATCCTGCAGACATAAAGAAAAAGGATACCCCTTCAGGTATCCTCGATCTCGTAATTCCTCAAGAGCGTAACCTTAGTAAATTCGCTGAATTAATCAGAGAAATGACAGGTTACATCATATACTCTATGGTAGGATTTGCCTAGGTAGATAAAATCTCTACCATACGAATCAAATCCTCTGAAACTGGTTTTTTCTTTGTAATCGTATCGTGGAATGGCGTGTAAATCAACTGATTATTAACAACACCTGCCATCACATTTTTCTCTCCGCGTAATAAACCTTCTAAAGCACCTAATCCCAATCTACTCGCTAATATACGGTCATAAGCGGTTGGAATACCACCCCGTTGAATGTGACCCAACGTGGTAACGCGAATATCTAAATTCTCGCCCATTTTGTCCTTGATTTTCTTGGCAACAATCTGTGCATTCCCTTCTTCATCCCCTTCTGCAACAATAACTATAGATGAAGATTTCTTCTTATCAAATCCTTTTTGAAGTACAGCTGAAATCTCCTCAACTGAAGTTAAATTCTCCGGAATCATCACTGACTCAGCACCACCAGCGATTGCACATTGAATAGCAATATATCCAGAATCACGCCCCATCACTTCAATAAAAAATACTCGGTCGTGTGAATCTGCCGTATCGCGAATTTTATCTACTGCATCTAAGGCCGTGTTTACCGCGGTATCAAAACCAATCGTATAATCCGTTCCATATAGATCGTTATCAATGGTTCCTGGAGCCCCTACCGTAGGAATTTTAAATTCATTGTAGAAGATTTCTGCACCTGTAAATGTACCGTTTCCTCCGATGGCCACTAAGCCTTCAATACCTAATTCCTGTAGTTTATCATATGCCTTTTTACGACCTTCGGCTGTCATAAATTCCTTCGAACGAGCTGACTTTAAAATCGTACCACCTCGCTGTATAATATTACTCACTGACTGAGAATTTAAAGGAATAATATCCCCTTTAATCATCCCATTATACCCTCTTACAATACCAAAAACTTCCACACCGTGGTATGCAGCACCACGAACAATTGCTCTAATACAAGCATT
>JAGWUO010000091.1 GCA_028868395.1 Cytophagales bacterium
AAATCGAAACCAGCACGAGTAGGATCAAAAAAGGTCTGAGCGTATTTTGTCGCCGTATTTCCAATGTCTCCACGTTTCGCATCTGCGATGGAAAACACTTCCTTAGGCATATAGTCCATCGTTTTCTGTAAACTTTCCCAACCCGCAGGTCCTAAAGCCTCGTAAAAGGCAATATTGGGTTTGTAAGCCACGGCATAAGGTAATGTGGCATCAATTACGGCTTTATTAAAAGCAAAAATCGGATCTTTTTCGGTCTTAAAACGACTTGGAATCAATGAGATATCCGTGTCCAAACCGACGCATAAAAAAGATCTCTTTTGTTCAATCTGCTTAATTAATTCCGCTGAATTCATAAGATGGAGGGAAAATGGCCTTTGGAATAAGCCTAAATTGGATTAATTTTGCCACAAATCTATCCCTTTCCCTGCCAAAAACCAACAAATGGAATTCATTACACAGCGTTTATCCGGAGTTATCGAGTGCATACCGACTAAATTTCACGACGAACGTGGATTTTTCTACGAATCCTACAACCAGAAGCGGTTCGCAGCGAATGGAATTCCTGAGGATTTTGTGCAAGACAACTATTCCTTTTCCACCAAAGGCGTATTGCGCGGTTTACATTTCCAACATAACCCAAACGGTCAAGGGAAATTAGTGCGTGTCATGACGGGGAAAGCATTGGACGTGGTGGTGGATTTACGTAAAGACTCACCTACTTTTGGGCAGCATGAAAAATTCGTTTTAGACGCTGATAAAGGGAATATGCTCTATGTACCCATCGGTTTCGCCCACGGCTTTATAGCCCTGGAAGAGACCATTTTTGTCTACAAATGCACCAATTTTTGGAACAAAGAAGCGGAATCAGGGATTCGTTGGAATGATCCTCAATTAGGGATCGAATGGGGCATTGAAAATCCCATTGTATCAGATAAGGACCAAATTCTACCCGATTTTGACCCGAATCATCCGATTTTTTAATTAAAATTTTGATATCTTTGCATCAATGACTCGCAAGCTGATTTTATCAAGCCCATTACTCGAAATAACCATCTCTCGGTTGTGTCAAGAGCTCATTGAAAATCAAATCAAGGATGTTGAAACCGTTATTCTAGGCTTACAGCCACGCGGAATCTTCTTTGCAGAACGTATCGCGAAAGAATTAAGTAAACACCTCGAAAAAGCCCCTAGTGTAGGAAAAATAGACGCTACCTTCTTCCGTGACGACTACCGTCGCAGAGAAACGGTATCGCCTAATTCAACCGATGTCCCCTTTTTAATCGAAAACAAGCGAGTTATCCTGGTAGATGACGTGTTAGCTACGGGCCGAATGGTTCGGGCAGCGCTGGATGCGATGAATAGCTTTGGGAGACCGGCTAAAGTGGAATTATGTGTCTTAATTGACCGTATTTATAATCGAGATTTGCCGATTAACGCAGATTACGTGGGTAAAAGTGTGAATACCTTACCTACCGAAAAAGTACTCGTAGAGTGGACGGAACAAGGCCACGAAGCGGACAGAATTTGGTTAATTCCTCAACCTGAATAACTATGTTAAAGTCGCCACACTTATTAGGAATCAAAGATCTGGATGAAGAATCCATTCAATTGATTGTTAAAACGGCCAGAGAATTTAAAGAGGTTTTGAACAGACCCATTAAAAAAGTTCCTTCTCTGCGCGATGTGACGATTGCCAACATCTTTTTTGAAAACTCCACTCGTACTCGATTATCCTTCGAATTAGCCGAAAAAAGACTCTCAGCTGACACGATTAACTTCTCAGCTTCAGGTAGTTCTGTTAAAAAAGGAGAAACCTTATTAGATACGGTCAATAATATCCTAGCGATGAAAGTCGATATGATCGTGATGCGCCATGCGAGTCCAGGAGCGCCTCATTATCTAGCGAAACATATTAAAGCCAATATCGTCAATGCAGGTGATGGAACACACGAACATCCTACGCAAGCCCTTTTAGATACCTTCTCTCTACAAGAAAAATTGGGCGATTTAGCGGGCAAAAAGATCGCTATTATTGGCGACATTTTGCACTCACGCGTGGCCCTATCCAATATTTACGCCTTGAAAAAACAAGGAGCTGAAGTTCGCCTTTGCGGACCTAGCACCCTGATTCCTAAACACATACAAAGTTTAGGCGTCGAAGTTTCCCACGACGTAAAGAGCACCCTAGCCTGGTGTGATGCTGCCAACGTGTTGCGCATCCAATTAGAAAGACAACAAATCAAGTACTTCCCAAGTCTTCGCGAATACTCGCAATTCTTCGGGATCAATCGCGCGATGCTGGAGGAATTACCGAAAGAGATCGTTTTAATGCACCCAGGCCCAATAAACCGCGGGGTGGAATTAAGTTCCGATGCAGCGGATTCGCCGCATTCCATCATCTTAGATCAGGTAGAAAATGGGGTGGCCGTGAGAATGGCTGTACTTTACTTACTTGCTTCTAGAGCTTCATAAGCCAATAACATTTTTTGGGTAGAGATGTGATTTCCGCAGGCATAATGACCCAGTGGGCAATTTTTCTTGCCATGATCTCCACAAGGACGACAGTCTAATTTCTCAGACACCTCGATGATTTGACTTTGATCTGCTAAAGGTCCAAAGCCGAAATCTGGAATAGTGGAGCAAAATAGCGCAACCGTGGGCACATTCACCGCAGAAGATAGGTGCATGGGGCCGGAATCATTGACAAAATTACCCTTGCTTTGGGCAAAAATAGAAGTTGAAGCTAAGAGCGCGTGCTTCCCCGTTTCATTAAATATAGGCCAACCAGCACAGGCTTGCTCAATTTCATCCGATAAATGCTTTTCAGTAGGCGATCCCATCAACACGATCGCCTGATCACGAGGCAATAAATGGATAAAATCGATCCATTTCTGAATGGGCAATCGTTTCGTTTCCCACACACTTCCAGGAGAGATGCAGATGTAATTAGTGGCTGGAGCTAGCACTAGCGGAGGATTCAAGAAAGGTTTGTACACCTTCTCCCCTAACCAATCGCTCAATAAAGCTGTATTTCGTTCTACTTCATGGATCCCATTCCCAAAAGGGTGTGGATAGGACTTCGTAAAAAACCAGGAAAGTGGATTTTTGGCAAACCCAAAAACCTGCTTCGCACCTATCATGAGACTCAACAAACCCATTCCGAAGAATCGCTGTACCACGAAGACTTTATCGAAGGATTCTTGCTTTAAGTTGGTGCGCAAATCAAGCCATGAAGCACGTTTATTCGATTTATCATAGGTCCAAACTCGCTGTAAACAAGGATGGGTATAAGCCTGAAATATGGATTCATTCCCCTTCCGAACTAACAAATGAATGTCCGTTTCAGGGGATTCATTTCGAATTTTTTCCAGCAATGACGTTACTAAAACCGCATCCCCGAGGAAAGCGGTCTGAATAATTAACACCTTGGAAACTGGATTCATAGAAGAAAAGGAAGCGATTAGCCATAAAATTACTTATTTTTGAGACATTTTTCATCAAAACCCCATTTATGAATTCCATTCACCAGCATACCCTCTCTAACGGAATCACGGTGGTGCACAGACAAGTGCTCCATACAGAGATCTCGCATTTAGGGATCATGTTGGACATTGGTAGTCGGGATGAATTAGCAGGAGAAGAGGGTTTAGCCCACTTTTGGGAGCATATGGCTTTCAAAGGGACGAAGAAAAAGAACAATCTGCAGATCATAAACCGCCTCGAAGTTTATGGCGGAGAATTGAATGCCTATACGACGAAGGAGAAAATCTGCTTTCACGCCTCTATTTTAAGCCCCTATTTCGAACGGGCTTTGGAACTATTAACGGACATTACCTTTGAATCCGTGTTTCCTGAAAAGGAATTAGAGAAAGAACGTTCGGTCATTTTAGAGGAGATGTCGATGTACTACGACGCTCCAGAGGAAGCCATTCAGGATGATTTTGATGAATTATTATTCCCTAATCATCCGCTAGGTGTGAATATTTTAGGGACAACGGAGACGGTTCAGGCCTTCCAAAAAAAGGACCTCGTATCTTTCATCGAACGCAACTTAGACACCTCACGTATTGTCTTTTCCTCCATCGGAAAATTAGATCCTGCCAAAGTTTTTGCCTGGGCTGAGAAGCATTTAGGATCCATTAAAGCGAAGAAGCAAATCGTAAAACGCATTACTCCTTCACCAATGATCCCACAGACGAAAGTCATCAAAAGAGGCATAACTCAGTCCCACGTGGCTTTAGGACGTCAATCCTTTGCCATTGAAAACCCGAATCGACTGGCGTTCTTCCTTTTAGTCAATCTATTAGGTGGACCAGGGATGAATTCTTTGCTGAATGTTTCCGTACGGGAACGACACGGACTTGTATATTCAATTGAGGCGAGTTTAACTTCGTTTTTAGACTCCGGTTATTGGGCTATTTATTTTGGTACTGAGCCTAATCAGGTCAATAAATCGCTAAAATTGATTCATAAAGAATTTGCCAAACTGCAAGAAAAAGAATTAACTGCTCCTCAGTTGAAGAAAATTAAAAGTCAATTGAAAGGTCAATTAGCAATGGCAGAAGAGGGTAACCTCAATTTCATGCTGATGATGGCTAAAAACCTGCTAGATCGCGAGAAAATTGAGAGTTTAGACGAAATTTTTGAACAAATTGACCTCATAGATAGCACGCATATTCAATCATTAGCAAATGAAATGCTAGATCCAGCTACTTTGAGTTGTTTGATTTTCGAACCCTAATTCGGTGCACCTTTACCTCCATATCCCTTTCTGTAGGCAAGCCTGCCATTATTGCGACTTCCATTTTTCGACTAATGCGAGCCGGAAAGAAGAAATGGTCGAGGCAATCTGTCGAGAAATTTCGGAGCAAAAAGACTATTTAAAAGGTGCGGAACTACAAACAATCTATTTTGGCGGAGGAACCCCTTCCCTCTTATCGGCTACGGATTTAGATACGATTTTCAACACGATTCGAAGCATCCATCCCGTTAGCAGCGACGCAGAAATCACCCTTGAGGCGAACCCAGAAGATTTAACGCTGGATTATTGCCATTTGATTGCCTCAAAAGGCATCAATCGCCTGAGTATCGGTATTCAATCCTTTCAGGAAAAAAACCTAGTCTTGATGAATCGAAACCATCAGACATCCGATT
Source organism: Cytophagales bacterium (assembly GCA_028868395.1). Next base: position 5,155 of record JAGWUO010000091.1, read on the forward strand.
CGATTCAAGCGATTCAAAATGCCCAAAAAGCAGGAATTACCAATATCAGCATCGATTTGATTTATGGAATTCCAGGCAACTCTGAAGCAGATTTAGCAGAAGATCTAGAAAAAGCTACCTCGCTGGGTGTCCAACACATTTCAGCCTATAGCCTAACAGTCGAACCTAAAACGGTTTTTGGTGTGCAAAAAAAGAAAGGTGCCTTCCAAGAAATCCCCGATTCTGCCATGGCAACAGCGTTTATGCAGGTCAGAGATTATTTAGAATCAAAAGGTTACGAGGGTTACGAAACCTCTAATTTTGCAAAAGAAGGCCATTATTCTGTTCACAACACTAGTTATTGGCAACAAGAACCCTATTTAGGCGTTGGTCCATCAGCGCATAGTTTCAATGTCCATTCAAGGCAATGGAATGTAGCCAATAATGCCAAATACATGACCTCAGGTCTCGCATTAGCAGAAAAAGAGGAACTAAGCCCAGCAGATCAACTGAATGAATACCTGATGGTCCGCTTGAGAACAAAATGGGGAATAGACCTGAATTATGTACGTGAGAGCTTCGAAAAAATGG
>JAGWUO010000092.1 GCA_028868395.1 Cytophagales bacterium
CGCCCCATTGTAAGCCTAATAATACATCAACTGCCATAATATTGTTTTATTCTTGATTTCTTGCTTGGTAATTTGCTCTGTGTTCACAATTCTTGTTTGTACAAGAACCATAAAAAATAAGCGAATGGTGCATCACATTGAATTGCAGCATTTCGCCTACTAAACTTTGGATAGTTTGAACCCGAGGATCACAAAATTCCGTGACTTTGTGGCAATCGGTACATATTAAATGATCGTGTTGACGACGTCCATAGGATTTCTCGAATTGTGCCTGATTACGACCAAACTGGTGTTTCACCACTAAATCGCATTCCACTAACACATCGAGCGTATTGTAAACGGTAGCCCTAGAGACTTGGTATTTCTTGTTTTTCATGGAGATATACAACTCCTCCACATCAAAGTGATCGTCCCGTAAATAGATCTCTTCCAAGATCGCAAAGCGCTCTGGAGTCTTCCGCAAACCCTTGTTTTCCAGGTAGGCTGTGAAGATCTTTTTTACTGAATCTAGTTTATCTAATTCTTGGGACATTTATGGAAAAAAAACGACGTAAAATAAGCAAAAATAACGGACAAAAACTAAGAAACTTTCCGTTCAACTTCAATTACGCCAGGAACTTGTTCTAATTCAGCACTTAAATTATCTAAGTGATCTGTGTCTTGTACCATAAGTGATATTTGTCCCTCAAATAGTCCATCTTTCACCCCTATATTCAAGCCAGTAATATTCACTTGCAGCTTTTCAGAAATCAGGCGAGTCACATCATTCACAAGACCCACCCGGTCAATTCCACGAATGATCAGATCCACGACGAATGACATCGCGATTTGCGAAGTCCATTGTGCCTTTATCACGCGATCGCCATGACGTGAAAGTAATTCTGGTGAGTTAGGGCATGCCGCACGGTGAATTTTGATCCCCTCATTAATGGTCACAAAACCGAATACCTCATCGCCTGAAATGGGGTTACAACATTTGGCTAAGGTATAATCGACCTTGTCCATATCTTCACCAATCAGCAGGGTATCGGACTCCTTGCGTTCCTTGTGGTATTGCTGCATCTCCTTTCTGAAGGATTTGCTATCCACGATAGGCGCTTGAATCGATTTCTCTGCCTGCTTCCGCTCGTGTAATTCACGGTCCATTTTCCAGTGCTTGAGCTGGTCAATGTTGATGTAGGTTTTACCAAAACGGTAGAACAAATCGTTCGCGTCTTTGGCATTAAAATAAGCCCGCAACTGATTCGTAATTTCTAAAGTCAATAAAGGATAACCCAGATGTTTCAAGCGGTGCTCGATCAAATCGCGCCCCTTAATGATATGTGATTTATTCTCTTCTTTGATGAAGTCCTTGATGCGTGCTTTCGCCTTGGTCGTAAACACGATGCGCAACCAATCTTCGGACGGCTTTTGCTTTGAAGAGGTTAGGATTTCAATCTGATCCCCATTCTGTAATTTATGGGACAGGGGAACTAATTTACCACCTACCTTCGCACCGATGCAACGCGCACCTACCTCCGAGTGAATCTCAAAAGCGAAGTCCAAAGCCGTGGCACCGGATTGTAAAACGATTAACTTTCCTTTCGGACTAAAGACAAAAACTTCCTCATGGTAGAGCGAGTTCTTAATGTCCTCCACTAATTCCACCGCGGATTGACTCTTATCGTTCGCTTCGATGGCCTCGCGAACCTGTGAAAGCCAAGATTCAAATGCCTCGCTAGTCCGCGTATCTGTTCCTTTGTATTTAAAGTGCGCCGCTACCCCTTTCTCTGCAATCTCGTCCATTCGCTTTGATCGAATTTGGACCTCGACCCAGCGCCCCTCTTTATCATGCGCAAAAGGCATACTCATTACCGTCGTGTGAAGAGATTCATAACCATTCGATTTAGGTGTCGAAACCCAATCCTTCAAGCGACTCGGATTAGGACGGTAATGGTCAGTGACCACAGAATATACTTCCCAGCAGTCTGATTTTTCCCGCTCAACGGGTACGTCTAAGACAACGCGCACCGCAAAAAGATCATATATTTTCTCAAAAGGCGTATTGCCTTTTTTGATTTTGTTGTAAATGGAAAAAATGGATTTAGGGCGACCTTTGATCGTATAATTCAATCCGCGCTCATCCAACGTTTTCTTGATAGGCTTGATGAAATTTTCTACAAAACTTTCTCGGCTGCGCTTGTTTTCCGTTAATTTATCCGCAATTTCTTTGTAGGCTTCTGGCTCTGTATGTTTCAAACCTAAATCCTCTAACTCAGACTTAATGGCATTTAAACCTAATCGGTGAGCCAATGGAGCATATAAATAGATGGTCTCAGAGGCGATCTTCAACTGCTTTTCTTTGGCCATACTCGTCAGTGTGCGCATGTTATGCAAACGATCAGCGAGCTTGATCAAAATCACGCGAATATCATCCGAAAGCGTTAACAACATCTTCCGAAAATTCTCTGCCTGTTGTGAAGTTCCGTATTCGAAAGTCCCCGCAATTTTAGTTAGGCCATCAATAATAGAGGCAATTTTAGGATTGAATTGTTTTTCGATATCGGCCAAAGTCGTATCCGTATCTTCCACCACATCATGCATCAACGCCGCAATAATCGATGTGGTTCCTAATCCAATTTCCTCCACACAAATCTGTGCCACAGCCAGCGGATGGTAAATGTAGGGCTCGCCTGATTTACGACGCATTTCTTTATGCGCCTCCGCCGAAATCAAAAAGGCTTTCTTGATTTGCTTCGCGTCATCATCCTTTAAAAAAGGTTTCGCCGTCCGCAGTAATTTGCGGTAGCGCTTCAAAATCTCTAAACGTTCCTTTTCTAAATCTATCTGCATCTTAGTCTTTCTGAATTAAGGCCACGGCCATTGCCGAGATCCCTTCTGCTCTACCTACAAATCCTAAACCTTCAGAGGTCGTTGCTTTGACCGAAATTTGGTCCACCTCCACTCCCATCACGGAGGCTAAATTATCTTTAATGGCCGGAATGATGGGATTAAGTTTCGGTTGATCCAAGATCACTGTCACATCCGCATTTGCTAATTCCCAACCTGCTTCACGAATCATCTCCATCACTTTTTTCAATAAAAGCGTCGAGGCAACTCCCTTCCACATCGGGTCTTTATCCGAAAAATGATACCCAATATTGCGCATATTCGCGGCCCCTAACAGGGCGTCGCACAATACGTGACAAACCACATCGGCGTCTGAATGACCTAAGGGCCCCTTCTCCGATGGAATCTCCACACCACCCAGGATACAAGGACGTCCTTCTACCCAGCGATGCACATCATACCCTTGTCCTACGCGAATTTTCATTTGGCTATTTTTTTATACTTTAAGGTATTCGATTTCCCTTGGATAAACAAGCGCTGAGCCCATTTTTCCAAATCCTGCACCTGCACTTCCGAGATCTTTGCCGCCTCCGAATTGACTAAATTTGCATCCCCCGCATTTGCGGCCATCGCTAAATTCATCGCCCGATTCAATACTTCCACCTCCCCAAAAACCAAACTTGCTTCCGATTGATTCTTCACCATCTGCAAGTCTTTTTCGGAGATTTTCGAAGTGGCAAAGTCTTTGATCGCCTTCTCTAAAGCTTCTTCTGCCTCCTCAATCGTTACATCGTCACTCACCTGACCTTGAATAATCAATAAGCCAGGATCGATAGAGCTCGTCTGGTAAGTCCCAATGGTATCGAATAGACGCTTCTTTTGAACTAAATGCTCATATAAGTAGGAAGACTCCCCTCTACCTAATAAATCCGCCATCAAATCAATGGCGTGGTAACCGGGTTCGTAGCGACCGATCACCGGATAGGCCTTATATAGACGATTTGCCGGTACATCCGCCACAATTTCCATCTCCCGATTTTCTGTTTGTATAGGTTCTTGCGGCAGATTGCGCTGCGGTTTAACACCTGCGGGGATAGGTTCGAACCATTTCTCCGCTAGGGCTTTTACTTGATCCACTTTCACTCTTCCAGCTACCACAAGCACGGCATTGGTGGGCACGTAGTGCTTTTGAAAGAAGGCTTTCACATCACTCATCTTTGCTTCCTCAATATGCTGAATGCCCGCACCAATGGTAGGCCAACGATATGGATGCTTCTGGTAAATCAACGGTCTAAACTTCAACCACACATCGCCATAGGGCTGGTTCAAATAACGCTGCTTGAATTCCTCTATCACGACCTTGCGCTGCGTTTCGAGGCTTTGCGTGTTAAAGGCTAATTGCTTCATCCGGTCCGATTCGAGCCAAAAAGCGGTTTCGATGTTTTGGGCCGGAACAGAAATATAGTAATTCGTTAAATCTGGGGTGGTAAAGGCATTGTTCTCGCCCCCTACTTTTTGCAAGGGTGTATCGAAGGACGGAATGTTTTCAGATCCACCGAACATCAAATGCTCGAACAAATGGGCAAAACCCGTTAAGTTTTCGTCCTCATCCCGGGAACCTACATTGTAGATCACATTTACCACCGCCATCGTAGTGTCCGGATCTTCGTGCACAATGACTTTAAGGCCGTTAGCGAGGGTAAATTCTTCGAATGAAATCATGACTTAGGGTTTATAAACAAAAGTAAAAAAATCGACCCAAAAACCACATAGCTTAACTAAATTTGCAGGGTAAACATTTCACATGATTCGGGCTGCACTCTTACTTTTCCTTTTTCTTTCTTCATCACTGAAGGCCCAGATTCTACAAGATCCCACGGCTAAGGCCCAAATCACCGCTGGCCTAACCAATTTATACCAATACGATTTCAAAGAATCCACGGCTATTTTCAATAGTCTAAAAGCCAAATACCCTCGCCACCCAGCTCCCTATTTATTGCTGGCGATGCAATGGGAACAGCAATATTTTCCATTAAAGGATCATCCTGCTCAAGGAAAAAACTATTTAGCTCACCTTGAAAAAGCGTTTGAATTAGGGAAAGAGATGGCCGAGCGAGATGAGAATGATTTAGAAGCTTCCTTCTTCTGTACGGCTTCCCTTGGATTTCTGGCCGCCTATGAGGCTGATCAACACAACTTTATGCGTGTGGTCTCTTATGCTAAACAGGCCTATAGCTTTTTGAAAATAGGACTTAAGAATACCGACAAACAACCCGAATTCCTCTATTCCACTGGGATGTATAATTATTACAGCGTCGCCTACCCAGAATTACATCCTGTCCTTAAGCCGTTTATGTTTTTATTTCAAGAAGGAAACAAACGTCTCGGATTAACACAACTTGAAGCAGGCACGCGAAAAACCACCTTTGTGAAGAACGAATGTCTGTTCTATATGGGCTATGTGCAGAATAAATATGAGGGAAATCCATTACGGGCTTTGGCCTATAACCAAATCCTCAGTGACAACTTCCCCAATAACCACTGGTATTTATTGCAAAGGGCAGAATTACTAACCTTGACAGGGAAGTTCGAAGAAGCGGAACCCTTCATTGAAAAAATGGAAGCGCTAAAAACTCCCTATTATACCGGCGCTGCCTTTACACTACGTGGCATGCGCGAAGAAGTAGAGCGTAAGGATTTAAACAAAGCAGAGTCTTGGTACCTAAAATCCATCGCCTTCCCATTCGAAGAGAGATTAACCAAAGACATTCGCGGGCTCGCCTATTTAGGTCTCGCGCGCATCGCACACCGCGAAAGAAAACCGCATTTATTTAGAAAATACCTTCGTATTTCTGAAGATTTTATCGAATACAAAAATTCGTTGATCGAACAC
>JAGWUO010000093.1 GCA_028868395.1 Cytophagales bacterium
ACGGGCGTTTTTGGAAGCCTGTTGAATAACAAGGATTTTACGGTGTTGAATCTGAAAGTGGCTGCAGCGGGAGCATCGGCAGTGAAGACCTTGCCGGGAACTTTGGCAAACAACACGTATTGGACCAACTCGGATGTAACCAATACGCGTACGATTTCAATTACGGGCGGTTTGGGAGGCCAGGCTTTTACGTTGGACAATAAATCGTACAGTCATACGACGATTAATCAAACGGTGAAGTTGAATGCGGTGGAAAAGTGGACGATCGTGAATAACAATGTGTTCGGACATTCGTTTCATATCCATGATGTACAATTCAAAGTGATTTCGAGGAGTAGCGGGGCCGTGGCACCCTATGAATCTGGCTGGAAAGATACCGTCTATGTGCCCATCGGAACGACGGTTTCGGTGATTGCTAAATTTGAAGATTTCAGCAGCCCTACTGACACGTTTATGTACCATTGCCATTTTTCCAATCACGAAGACGAGGGAATGATGGGAAGTTTTGTTGTAATACCTTAAATTGCTGGATATGAGAAAATTAGTCCTATTCCTATTTGTTGTTTTTTCATGTAGCAAAACCACCGACACGGTTACGCCCACCCCTACTTCGACCGCGGAAGTGCCTGCCGTATACAAGAAAATTTATGGCGCTACTAGCGTCACCAGTGATGGTACGTATATTACTATCAAAACGAAAGATTTGCCGGATCACAAAAGTGCCTATTATGCCACAACGAATGCCCTGTATCAGGCTTATTCGGGTACGACTTTTGGCGGTTTAAATTTTGCCAAAAATCCCAATTCCATTATCGAGCAATCGGCTACTTTCAAAATTCCTGTTAATCCAGTTTCCTCCGCAAATCACCCAGCTACGCCTTTAGGAGCCATAGGAATTGCCCTAAATGGCGTGCCCTTTTTCAATCAATATGCCGGCCCGAACAACCAAGAATTAAAGGGAGAAATGGCGGGATTTGATCAGTTTTATGGTCATCCACAAAACTCTGGGGTATATCACTACCACGTAGAACCGCTGCATTTAACGACGGTAAAATCCACTAAATCAGGTCTAATGGGCTTCCTGTTAGATGGTTTCCCAGTTTATGGACCGCAAGAAGAAAGTGGTTCTGCGGTGACGAATGCAAACTTAGACGTCTACCATGGCCATAGTCATGCGACGGTAGATTATCCGAATGGAATTTACCATTACCATTTCACGACGGAAGCACCGTATCTGAACGGTAACGGGTTTTATGGAACACCAGGTACTGTGACTCAATAATGAAATACGTTTTTCTTTTGTTGTTTTTATGGGGTTGTTCAGAGTCCCAGTCTCCCTCAGAGGTTCAAAAGTCCTTTTTTCCTTCCGGCAAAATCAGGGAAATCCGACAGGTAAGAAATGGCGTGCGCCAGGGTTTGCAAACCGCGTTTTGGGAAAACGGAAAGAAGCGTTTTGAATATACCGCCGTGAATGATGCCTACGAGGGTGAATTGAAAGAGTGGGCGGAAAATGGACAACTTTTTCACTTAGCGCATTACAAAAATGGACAGGAAGATGGGGTCCAAAAAATGTGGCACGCAAACGGCAAAATTCGTTCCAATTTTGTCATCATAAACGGTCGCCGATACGGTTTATTAGGCACTAAAAACTGCAAGAATAGTAATGAGAAATTATTGGCTTATTAGTCTTTTCTTGCTTTCCTGTGCGGACCCCGAGGTTTCTAAAATACCCTTTTACAATGCGCCCGACTTCACGCCCTACTTTTTAAATCAGGCGGAGGCCGCTTCGAAAATCACGCACCGCATTAAACCTTTTGCTTTTTACAAGCAGGATAGTACTTTATTCGATAGTAAATCCCTGCAAGGAAAAGTGTACGTGGCGAACTTCATTTTTACCCGCTGCAGCAACATTTGTCCCGATATGATTTCTCAAATGAAGCGCATCGAAAAAGCTTTTCATTCAAACCCCAAAGTTCATCTCCTATCTTTTACCGTCACTCCCTGGTACGATGACGTGGAAACGCTGCATCGTTTTGCCGATAAAAACCAAATTAATTCCACCCAATGGTCCTTGTTAACGGGCCCCAAAGCTGCTATTTATACCCTCGCTCGGCAGTCCTTTTTTGCCGAAGAGTCTATAGGCTACAATAAGGACACGAAAGAATTTTTACACACAGAACATTTCGTGCTAGTGGATCAAAAAGGCCGCATTCGTGGGATCTACAATGGGACTTTGCCCTTAGAAGCCGATCAATGCATAGAGGACATGAAATTGCTTTTGCAGGAGTAAGGGCTTATTTTATCGAAAAAATACATTAACTTCAATTTTCAACAAAAAATTTATACGTTAACTATGAAAATCAAATCAATTGTAGCGGTATGCGCCATGTTGGCCATGTCTTTATTTTCGTTCAAAGCATCTGATAAAGTTCAATCAGAAAAACGTTTTGGAGGTTTAGCCTTGTATACGGTTCGTGACGCCATGAAAGATGCGCGCGCGACTTTGGAAAAAGTAGCTCAAGCGGGCTATGTAAACGTTGAGTCTGCGGGGTATAGCAATGGCAAATTCTATAATTTGTCTCCAACGGATTTCAAATCATTGTTAGATGAGATGAAATTAACCCCTATTTCTGCACACCAAGGAACGGTAACGTTTGAAAATATCGATCAACAAATCGCTGATTTAAAAGCAGCAGGTTTCAAGTACTTTGTCATTCCAGTTCCTCCTATGGGATTGTTTACATTCGATAATGTGAATAAGCGCATGGCGATGAAAGGTGGGGCTAAAAATTTAGCAGAAATCCTAGACAAATTAGGTGAGAAATGTGCAGCAGGTGGTTTGCAACTACTGTACCATAACCACGATTTCGAATTCAGAAAAGACGCGGAGGATATTGTGCCGATTGAATACTTGTTAGAACACTGCAATCCTAAGTATGTTAATTTCCAAATGGATTTGTATTGGGTAACTAAAGCAGGTGCTGATCCAGTGGACTATTTCAAACGCTATCCAGGTCGTTTCAAAATTTGGCATGTAAAGGATATGGATGATCAAGGTCGTTTCGCCCCAGTGGGTAACGGAAAGATTGATTTCAAACGTATTCTTGACAATAAGAAATTGTCAGGTATGCAGTACTATTTCGTAGAGCAAGATGCTTGTTTTAACGAAACGGCACTAGAAGCGATTGTGATTAGTCACAAAGGTTTAGAGAAGATTGGGTTTAAATAATCTAATTCTGCTTTTGTGACTTTTATGGAAAACGATACTGTTGTACAGTTTCGGTCTTTATGCCCTGTAGCTACCGGCTTGGATGTTTTTGGGGATAAATGGACCTTACTGATATTGCGAGATATGATATTCCTCCATAAATCTACCTTCAACGAATTCAAGGATGCACCAGAATTAATGCCGAGTAAAATGCTTTCGAATCGGCTGAAAAAATTGGAATCATTGGGATTTATAAGTAGAAAAAAGGGAGAGATAAATAAGAAAAATGTGCATTACCTTTTAGAAGAAAAAGGAATGGAAACATTTCCCATCTTGGTAGAAATTGCGTTGTTTACCACTGATTTTTTTTACGATCACTTAGGGGATTCGTATACAGAAGTGGTAAAAACAAGAATGAAAAACGATAAGGATAACTACATTAATGAGATGATAGATAGTTATAAGTCGTTTAAAGAATCCCTTGTTATTTAAGTAAAATTCAAATTGCCATTGCATAGCCTCCAGGTTTCTGGAGGCTATTTTTTTGAACTTTTCCTAAAATTTATTGTACATTTTCTTTTTAGTTTCATATTGATACCTAAATTTGGGGAAATATAACTCATTTAAATACAACCTATTATTATGAAAAAACTAATCTTACCCTTGTTCTTACTAGCAACCATGTTTGCTTGTAATGCACCAGAAAAAAAAGCGGAGGCGACAGCTTCTAATCCGGAAGATACAGAAACAGGAACGTATGTGTCGATGGATGACAAAGTAGAAAAATTTAAGCATGTATTGGAAGCCGCAATGAAAAATGATACGGCAGCTTACCGTGAAGTTTTTGTGGACTCTGTAACGACAGAGGATGGTATTTCTGCTAATGTGGATAGCCTGGGAAATGTAAAGCCGACTTATACGAATTTAGCCCAATTGCTTAAAGGAGATGCAAATTTACATGTGTTGTATTCTGACATCGCAATGACGATGAAAAAGGGCCAAGTTAAAACCTTCACTTTTACAGATGGCAGAGTTGCGACAGGTTATTGGGGTATATGGTCAGGTAAAGGGAAATTTACAAACAAGGTAGCCAATGTTCCTTTACATATGATTGCTTGGTGGGAAGGCGATAAAATTGTAAAATTCTACCGAACGTTTGATCCCACTTCTTTAAACGCAGAGATTGCCGCGTCGCAAAAGAAATAAGAGGAATTTTGTTTCAGGTTTGAATAGAAAGGGGGCTTTATTGGCCCCCTTTTTTATTTTTGAGAAAGACGCGTTTTTTAAAATTAATGTACATATATTTGTACATAAAATTGTACATCATGTTAACGACTACTTTGTCAGATTTTAGGAAAGATATCAAGAGTTACTTCGATCGTGTGACGGAGAGCTTTGACACCTTAATCATTAACCGAGGAAAAGACACGGGTGTGGTTATCATGTCTTTGGAAGAGTATAATTCGCTCAAAAGTACGCAACACGAACTTTCTTCTCGCAAGAATCAACAGCGATTAGACGAATCTATCGAATCATTAAAAGCAGGAAAGAAACTATATAAGGATCTTGCTGAATAATGAAAATCGTATTCACGGAGCTTTCTTGGGAGGATTATCTGTATTGGCAGAAAATTGATAAGCATAAAATCAAGCGGATCAATGAATTGATTAAAGACATTTCTAGAAGCCCATTTGAAGGAATAGGTAAGCCGGAAGCACTAAAATTTAATTATGCTGGATTTTGGTCTAGAAGAATAGATGAAGAACATCGATTGATTTATCGAATCGTGGAGGATGAAATTCAAATCGCAAAATGTCGTTTTCACTACGACTGATCATGTTTTCCTTGAAACAAGGACCAGATCGCCATCGCGTGTCCGTGGCCTAAACTAAATTCGGACATGAGCCAAACTCTCACTTCAGTGGCTTTCACTGAAGGAACTAGTTTCCCATTTTGCAGAAAGCCTTTCTCCTCCGCTAAGCGTTTTAAATCGTCTGGACTTTTGCCGGTTTTGGCTTGAATGTTATCGAGGTAGGCTTGGAATGACATAGGTTTGATGGTTTTTCGGGGCTAAATTAAGTATTTTCTTTTTAATTTTCAGAATGAAAAAATACATCATCCTTTTCTTGTGTATTGCCTCTTTTGCCACTGCCCAAACGCCCATTACGAAGTGGTCGGGCATATTAAATGCGGGGGGCAGAAAGGTGGAATTAATTCTGCAATTGCAGCCAGATTCTAACGCCACCTATAAGTCTACTTGGGAAATTCCGGCTCAAAAAGTGAAGGGCCTTACCTCAACTAAAACGGAGTTGAAAGGCAATGCTTTGGCCATCGAAATTAAATGGATTGCTGCAACTTTTAATGGAACACTAAGTGCGGATGGGAAAAAGATAGAAGGAACTTGGGGTCAATCAGGGTATAATTTCCCCTTAGTATTAGAGCCTTATGTGGAAGGTAAGGTAATTCCGGTGGTGGTCAAACCGCAAACGC
>JAGWUO010000094.1 GCA_028868395.1 Cytophagales bacterium
TGGAGCCTAACAAGTTTTGGTAGGCCATATACTGGTCTACGATCTTTTGCAAATCCTTGTATTCTTTACTCAAGGTCTTGAATTTCTTCAAGTCCGATACCACCTCTGGCATCGCAATTTGTTGTTCTACTTCTAAAAATCTTTCTCGGATGGCCTCTAGCTGCTCCAGCATAACATTTTGGTTTTAAAAAACGTTGCAAAGATAGTAATTAAATCCATTGCCCTTTGCCCTCGTTTAGAATACCTTTGCATAAATTCTCCAAACGATGAAACACGCCCTACTCCTTTTCGCTTTAATCGCCTTGCAAGCTTGTGATTTTTCCAAACGTATCGATACTGCTGCGGCCGTTCGTGAGATGAAAGCGAGGCAGGTGAAGCGTGTTTTACCTCAAGATATCGTCAATCAAGTCGATACGTGGGGGCAAGAAATACAGTCGAAGGGAGCAATGAAATTAGATAGTGCGACCAAAGCACTTCAGATTACGGTTCGCACAGGTGCTCCAGTCTCTCTGAAAGCGACATTCAAAGATGCGAAGATGATCGAGATAATGGATGCTTTGGATTATTCTTTGGGCCAAAAACAGGACGTCCCGCCCTCCATCCAGAAAAATACGGCTGGCGATAGCTTATACTATTTTTATCCATCGGAAGCAGGCAAAATTACCGTTCTCGGATTCGCGAAAAACATCGTGATTCAAAATATGGACCGCCCCCTAATTAAATAAGGTTGCGTTCCAGAATTTGGTTGATTTGAAAATTCACTTCGCGTAAGTGGGGGTCCGAAATTTCCTTCGAAAGTGGATTTCCCGTAAAGAACGCTTGGACATGTTGTTGTACTAGACCGTGTAAAAGACTGGGTTCTAGTTCAATCGATTGCAACAATTCTTGAGCGTGAGACCACAGATTCTGAGTTAAAACACCGGCTAATAGCATTGCTTTGTGAATCTTCTTTCGTTCTTCCCCATTCACTAAATACATCGCATCAGTGATGTCTTTTGCCAAAGCCACTAAGGTATTTTGGGTTTCTTCCACTAATACTTCTAAGCAGATCGGCATTTGATCTAATTTGATTCGACGGCCTGCTTCAAGATGTTGAACAGGGAAAAACACGCCCATCTGGTTCGTACTTTCGCGTGCTGGATCATATAATAAATTAGCCTCCGCTAAAGAGAATGTGCCACTGACAAGGACAAGTGTCGCGTATTTGGGCAATAATAATTCTTTCAACACTTCTGGATAAGCCGATTCTGGAACACAAAGGAAAAAGACGGTGGCTGCGGATTCCGAAAAATCTAAATCTTCATGCACTTTCGCATTGTATAAATAGGAAACGAGGTCTTTTGCCTTCGAGGGCTCTCGACTGAAGACTTCTTGAACTGAATTTCCGGCATTTTCTAAGGCCTTTGCGATGTGCCAGGTAACGTTTCCTGCACCGATAAACGATATTTTAAAACTCATGTGGTGGTCTCCAGTTTAGCACCCACAAACGGGGCCCATTGTTGATCCAAAATTCCAGAAAAATTTCGCAAAAACATAACAAAAGATGGTCTAAATGGCTGGCGTGCTAAAACCATTCCTGCTTCCTCAGGAGTCATATGCCCTTTCTTCGAATTACAATATTTGCAGGCAGTCACTAAATTATCCCAGGAGGTGCGCCCCTGACGTGATTTGGGCAACACATGATCCATTGTTAAGAAGTCTTTCGAGCCACAATATTGACAGGTATGATTGTCTCGCTTTAAGATGTTTTGGCGATTTAACATCACCCCTTTGAACGGGAAATAGACATAACGCTGCAAACGAATGACTGAAGGATAGGGAAACGTTTTTGAAACTGAGTGCAATTTTGCGGTGGTGGATTCTGCCACTAATTCTGCCTTGTTGAGATAGACCAAAAGAAAGGCCTTCGGCATAGAACAAATCGTAAGCGCACTGTAATCCTGATTTAAGACCAACACTTTCTGAGCCATAGACAAACCGATTTAATTTGCTCATCAATTTAAAAAATAATCGCTTGAATAGGAAGCACTTAGCCTTGCTTTTTTGTTAAGAATTCCCGGATTAAGGTCCTATTTCGTAGATTTGCATAAATGAACCCAATGCCCATGTCCTCTTTATTGGAAAAAATCAAGCAGCTTTCCGCTGAAATCACCCCTGACACCCTGGTTAATCGCCACCATATTCACGCGAATCCGGAACTTTCTTATCAGGAATTTCAAACGCAGGCTTACGTTTTAGAACAACTTGAGCGGATGGGTATTCAGGCTAAAAAAATTGCCACCACCGGCCTCATCGCCGAAATCAAAGGAAAAAACCCAGACAAAAAAGTCGTCGCACTGCGTGCCGACATGGATGCCTTACCCATCCTTGAAACCAATGACGTTCCGTATAAATCCAAAAACCCAGGCGTCATGCACGCCTGCGGACACGATGTGCACACCGCCTCCCTTTTAGGGACGGCACAAATCCTCCAAAAGGTCCGCGACGAATTCGAAGGTACGATCAAATTACTATTCCAACCTGCCGAAGAAAAGGCCCCTGGTGGAGCGAGCATCATGATTAAAGAAGGTGCCTTACAAAACCCGACTCCGGCGAGCATTTTTGGACAACACGTCGCAACTAATGTCCCCGTAGGCAAAATCGGTTTCCGCGAGGGAATGTACATGGCCAGCACGGATGAATTATATATTAAAGTGATCGGTAAAGGTGGCCACGGCGCTATGCCTGACGCCTGTATAGATCCCATCGTCATTGCCTCTCACATCATCGTGGCAATGCAGCAAATCATTTCGAGAAACAAAAACCCGAAACTCCCATCGGTATTGACTTTCGGCAAAATCGAAGGTCTAGGTGCCACAAACGTCATCCCAGACGAAGTTAACATCGCCGGCACTTTCCGTGCCATGGACGAAACTTGGCGTGCTGAAGGACTTGAAAAGATGAAAAAACTCGCAGAAGGCATAGCAGACGCGATGGGTGGCCGCGCTGAATTCGAGGTTCTAAAAGGTTATCCCTTTTTACAGAACAATCCAGAACTAACTAGACGTTCTAAGGCTGCTGCCATCGAATACATGGGAGCAGAAAATGTCGTTGATCTTGATCTATGGATGGCAGGCGAAGACTTCGCTTTCTACACCCACCACGTGGATGCGTGTTTCTACCGTTTAGGGGTACGCAATGACGAACGCGGAATTACGAGCGGGGTGCATACTCCGACGTTTGATATTGATGAAAAAGCCTTGGGAATTGGGCCGGGGTTAATGGCATGGTTAGCGATCTCAGAGTTAACTGTGTAATATTTTCAGCAGAGCCAATCGAAAATGTCGTTACACAAATATTTTCTGATTGGCTCCCCTGAAAACATTTCACACATTTAATCTCCTCATCCCTATTCTTTCTCTCAAAACGTTTAATTTTTATAAAGAGACGTAGAAGAGATTTCGTTTATAATGTTTGGGTAAAAAATTATTGCGAAGCACAATTTTGACCCAAATATTATAAAGGAAACTCTAAAGGATCCGGCCATCTGAATTCATAATTCAATTCATCACAGATTTTATCGCCCGAAACGATTTTCCCTCCTAAGCAGGTTTGAGAATAATCCCAGTAGCCCGCTGGCATCCCGCGACGTTCAATGTCGTTTTCGCCTACTTCACCTTTGGTAGGGTGAATAGGAGCCACAATATTATAGATACCTGATTCGATTTTCTCAGCGGCTAACGCAATTAATGCCACCACGTCATCTTTGTGCACATAGTTGATTGGGCAATTTGCTCCGTCGTTGCGTTTGCCAGAGAAATACTTGGCCACGTAGCGATCGCCCCCCATGAGGCCTGCTAAACGCAAGATAAGGGATGGGACTTTTGAGGAAGAAACGATGGCTTCAGCTTTGGCCATTAAAGAATCCTCATTAATGCCTGAATTTTCATCTACTGTATCTGACACGTTAGCGTAAACCGATGTTGATGAAAGGAAAATGAGCTTTTTAGCTGAACCTGCAGGAGTGTTATCTACCCAATCTTGTAAAATAGCCAGGTAGTTTTCTTCTGAATTTTTCTTGCGACGAGGAGGAATAGCCCAAATTTGGATATCTGCATCATTCATTGATGACCAATTATCTGCTGGCATTTCAGGCTCTGCTCTAAAATCCAACACCTTGATATTAGGATGAGCGGCTTGCTGATGAACACTGGAAGCTGAAACGCGTACATCAAAGTCCGCTAAAGCCAGTTTAAATGCCAATGGTGCGCCTACCCAACCGCCCCCGTAAATACTTATCGTCTTTTTCATGTAATTTTGCACCTTTGGAACAATTGAATCGCAAAGATAGTTTAAGTGCTATGAATAAAATGTTTTTTGTGCCTTTTATCAGTATTGTGTTAATCGCGCTGGACTATTACGTTTGGATGGCGGTCAAAACCGCTTTTCGAAACGCTCGACAAAGCATGCAAAACACCGCAAAATATACCTTCTGGGGATTTACGATCTTCATTTTGCTAGGTATCATTTCTTATAATGCGCTTCCCTTACATGCCTGGAAAAATGAAATCAGAATCACCTTTATGGCGATTGTGATGATTTCCGTTATCACTAAACTGTTTATTATTATCTTCTTGTTGATAGAAGACGTCACCCGTTTCTTCCGTTGGGGGACCAAAAAAGTATTGAAGAAAGACCCTAGTGCCATTAGTCGCCATGAGTTCTTGTCCCAAGCGGCTTTGGCGGTGGGAGCAGTTCCGGCGGCAACCTTTGCCTTTGGCATTATTTCAGGAGCTCACGATTATACAGTGGAACACATTCCGTTAAAAATCAAAGGCTTACCTTCTGCCTTCAAGGGTCTAAAAATTGCTCAAATTTCCGATATCCATACAGGTTCATTCTTCAACAAAACTGCCGTTAAAGGGGGTGTGGAGATGCTGATGCGCGAAAAAGCAGATGTGGTTTTCTTTACGGGTGACTTAGTGAATAACGAGTCCAAAGAGGTGCAGAACTACTTCGATGTATTTAATAAGGTCAAAGCTCCTTTGGGGGTTTTCAGCACCTTAGGGAACCACGACTACGGCGATTATGTACGTTGGGATAGCCCTGCAGCTAAAAAACAAAACCTGAAAGACTTGATGAAGGCTCATGAATTAATGGGCTGGGACTTATTAATGGATGAACATCGTTTTCTAGAGGAATCAGGAGAAAAATTAGCCATTATTGGAGTCCAAAACATCGGCTTAGGCCGTTTTCCTTGGTATGGAAACCTGGAGAAGGCGCACAAAGGAACTGAAGAGGCATCAGCAAAACTCCTCTTATCTCATGACCCTAACCACTGGAATGCGGAGGTTACGAAAAAATACCATGACATCGATGTGGCATTTGCCGGCCATACGCATGGTACACAGTTTGGCGTTAAAATCGCCGAAATGCGCTGGTCTCCAGCTCAATATGTGTACAAACAATGGGCAGGATTATACCAAGAGGGGGATCAGCAAATCTATGTAAATCGAGGCTATGGCTATTTAGGATATCCGGGTAGAGTGGGGATGCCGCCGGAGATTTCAGTGTTTACGCTTTCCTAAAGCATTTCTTTACATCTAAATCCTGAAATTGTGCTACGCAATAATTTCTAGGCTTTAGATGTAAACAAAATACTTTCAAATGAAAATCGTAAACTCTTTTCTCTCTTCAACT
>JAGWUO010000095.1 GCA_028868395.1 Cytophagales bacterium
TAATTCACGTAAAACTGATTTCTTGTGGCATTTTAAAGCACCTAAATCATTCACACAAATCATCAAGGTAGAAACTACCGTGTTAAACGAGAAGCGATCTAAATCGTCTTGTACTTTGCGAATCGCCGTGTGCAATACTTTCAATTCTTCGGGAGTCGCAGGCGCGTCCACTAGTTTAGAGGTGTTCGCATTATCATCAAAGAATAATCGCCAAACCTTGCGCAAGAAATTATGCGATCCCGAGATACTGTTCGTATTCCAAGGCTTAAATTGCTCTAAGGGTCCTAGGAACATCTCGTAGACACGAAGGGTGTCAGCGCCGTATTTGGCAATTAAATCATCTGGATTAACAACGTTGAACTTTGATTTAGACATCTTCTCTACTTCCCAACCGCACACATATTTGCCGTCCTCTAATATAAATTCTGCATCCGCAGGAACATCATTGCGGGATTTCTTAAAGGCTTCTAGGTCTAACACATCATTTTCCACGATATTCACATCCACGTGAAGCGCCGCGACATCGTATTGATCTTTCAGTCCATGAGAAACAAAAGTAACTTTAGCTGAATCCTTTAAGCGATAAACGAAGTTCGAACGTCCTTGAATCATCCCTTGGTTGATCAATTTCTTCGCAAATTCCTCCTCCGGAACATAGCCTAAATCTTTCAAGAATTTATTCCAAAAACGCGAATACAACAAGTGACCCGTGGCGTGTTCCGATCCTCCAATGTATAAATCCACCGCTTTCCAGTAGTTAATCGCCTCTTTCGAAGCAAATTCACCTGAATTCGTCGCATCCATATAGCGGTACCAATACCAAGACGAGCCTGCCCAACCTGGCATCGTAGACCATTCGTAATCGTATTGTCCTTTGTATTTCCAATCTGCTGCGGCGCGTCCTAATGGAGGTTCCCCGGTCTCTGTAGGTAAGTATTTGTCGATTTTAGGTAGTTCCAAAGGTAATTCAGACTCTTCAATCAAATAGGGCAATAAATCGCCTGAGGCCGTTGGTTTGAAATAGACTGGAACAGGTTCTCCCCAATAGCGTTGACGGCTAAACACCGCATTGCGCATTCTGTACTGGACCTTTCCTTTTCCGATTCCGTTCTCCTCTAACCAAGCGATTAAGGTATTCGTCGCTTCTTTATATTCCATTCCATTAATCATTCCTGAATTAATGTATTTCCCCTCTTTCGTATTATCTGCTTGCTTTTCGATGTCTTTTTGGGCATCTAAAATGGCTGGAATAGGCAAATCAAAATGCTTCGCAAAGTTCCAATCACGTTGATCACCCGATGGAACGCCCATTACGGCACCCGTTCCATAACCGGCTAATACATAGTCTGCTAGAAATAAAGGAACGCGTTCTTGATTAACAGGGTTGATCACATAAGTTCCAGTGAAAACACCTGAAACGGTTTTTACTTCAGAGACGCGGTCTAGTTCTGAACGGGTTTTGGCCCAATTAACATAGGCTTCCACCGCCTCTTTCTGATCAGGTGTCGTCAATTCCTCCACCCACTCGTGCTCCGGCGCTAACACCATGAAGGAAACCCCATAAATCGTGTCCACACGCGTAGTGAATACTTTTATCTTCTTATCCAAAACGTTTTCAATGGCAAATTCCACATCCGTTCCAATCGATTTTCCAATCCAATTGCGTTGCTGCTCTTTCAAAGAATCAGCCCAATCCACCTCATCTAAACCTCGTAATAAGCGATCGGCATAGGCTGTGATGCGCATCGACCATTGGCGCATTTTCTTCTGCTCCACCGGGTAACCGCCACGCTCTGAAACACCGTCTTTGACCTCATCGTTCGCTAAAACCGTCCCTAATTGCGGACACCAGTTCACTACTGAATCGTCCAAATAAGCTAGACGGAAGCTCAATAAGTAGGCATATTGCTCGTCCGAAGACATCGCATTCCATTGCTCCGCTGTAATTCGAGTGACTTCTTCATCGCATACGGCTTTTAATCCGATCGAACCTTTGGCCCCTAAAATAGTCTTCAAGGTTTCAATAGACTCCGCTTTATCTGATTCCTGGTTATACCAAGAATTGAATAATTGCATAAAAATCCACTGCGTCCACTTGTAATAAGACGCATCAGAAGTTCTAACCTCTCTCGACCAATCGAAAGAGAATCCCATATTCTTCAATTGCTCAATATAACGAGCGATATTTTGTTCTGTGGTGATAGCAGGATGCTGACCTGTTTGGATAGCATATTGCTCTGCAGGAAGGCCAAAAGAGTCAAAACCCATCGGGTGCAACACTTCATATCCCTGCAAACGCTTGTAACGCGCCATAATATCAGAGGCAATATACCCCAGCGGATGACCCACATGTAAACCTGCTCCAGATGGATATGGAAACATATCTAACACATAATATTTAGGCTTCGCTGGATTTACCTGAGCTTGGAATGTTTTATTAGCTTCCCAAAACGATTGCCAAGCTTTCTCGATCTCTCTAAACTGATACTCTGTACGCATAAAATGTTTTTATTGTAAAAGGAGATGCAAATTACGGCTTTTTTATGAAAAAATATTTACTCTACTTTGTTGGTAGATTAAGTAAAGTCTATTAGCTTTGTAGGGAATTAGATATTGTATGACGCCCAAAAGTAATTTTCCCAGTCTATTTAAAGCCATCCAAACCATTTGGAAACGTGAACGAAGCATCACTGAAGTCATTATTCACATCAGCAATGCCTTAGCTTTAATGATTGTAGGACATCTTTTGTTCACCTACCTAACAGCTGAAAAAGTAATCGCTGTGTTCAATACAGTCGATTCATCCATTTTATATTACGTTTTAGGTGGATTTATCGCCCAAATGATTGATGGTGCTTTGGGAATGGCCTATGGCGTAACAGCAACGACATTCTTATTATCCGTGGGTATCACCCCTGCCGCTGCCTCAGCTAGCGTTCATGCCTCTGAGGTGTTCACTTCTGGCGTTTCGGGATATATGCACTTGAAATTTGGCAATGTTAACTCTAAATTATTTAAGACACTTGTGATCCCTGGCGTAATAGGCGCCATTTTAGGAGCCTATGTTTTATCTAGTCTAGAAGAGTATGCTGGTTACATTAAACCCATCGTTTCCATTTATACCCTCTTTTTAGGAGCCATTATTATTCGTAAAGCGTTAATCAAACGACAAGAGAAGCGCCAACTAAAGAAAGTGGGCTGGCTTGCCTTGTTCGGAGGTTATTTAGATTCCATTGGTGGCGGTGGCTGGGGACCGATCGTCTCCTCTACGCTAATTGCATCGGGTCGTCATCCGAAGTATACGATTGGCAGTGTTAACTTGACCGAGTTCTTTGTTTCTTTAGCCTCTTCTATCACCTTCTTTACCGTCATCGGATTAGGTTATTTAGATGTGATTATCGGTTTAATTCTAGGCGGGGTCATTGCGGCTCCAATTGCGGCCCGATTAGCGAATAAATTACCGGTAAAATCGATGATGATTCTCGTAGGAATCGTCATTATCATCGTCAGTCTACGTCAGATTATCTTAGGGGTTCCAAAATTTTTGTAGATATTTGCAGTCAATTGTCATAACAGGCTAATGATTGTCAATACGCAAACACTTTTAGAAAAGTTTTTATCCTCCACTGGTGTATCTACCGATACCCGAAAAATCCAAGCAGGAAATTTATTCTTTGCCTTAAAAGGCCCTAATTTCAATGCCAATGCGATGGCCGCGGAAGCTTTAGAAAAAGGCGCTCAATATGCCATCATTGATGATGCGGATTATTTAGCAGGAGAACGCACTTTATTGGTAGAGGATGGATTGTTAGCCTTGCAAGCTTTAGCAACCGCTTACCGACAAACCTTAACCATACCCATCGTGGGCTTAACTGGTTCCAATGGAAAGACCACCACGAAGGAATTAATCTTCTCTGTTTTATCCCAAAAATACCATTGCTTTGCCACTACTGGCAACCTCAACAACCACATCGGTGTTCCTCTTTCCGTTTTATCTATCAAAAAGGAACATGAAATCGCTGTCATTGAAATGGGTGCGAACAAGCAAGGAGACATCAAAGAACTCGTTGATATCGCTCAACCCACCCACGGTTTGATCACAAATATCGGCAAAGCTCATTTAGAAGGCTTTGGTGGAATCGAAGGGGTACGCAAAGGAAAAGGAGAACTTTTTGACTACTTGAAGGCTTCCGGTGGTATAACATTTTTACCTCAAGAAGGAGGAGCTGTTCAAGAAATATTCAATGAGAGAGGCATGCAAAACGCTGTTTATACAAACGAAGCGATGCCTACCACGCTTGTAGAGGCAAAACCGATGGTGCGTTATGCACTTGCCTCCGGGGAAATTATTGATTCCCACTTACCAGGCATCTATAATTTTGAGAATATTCAACTAGCTATTGCCGTAGGTAAATTCTTTGGACTGAGCGACGACCAATGCAATACAGGAATTAACACATACGTACCCAATAATCACCGATCCCAATTCATCAAAATAGGATCAAACCAAGTTTTGATGGATGCTTATAACGCCAATCCATCGTCGATGTCAGCCGCTATTTCGCATTTCGCGGAAACGGAGGGAACTCCTAAGCTACTTATTTTAGGAGACATGTTTGAGTTAGGAGATTCGTCTATGGAAGAGCATTCCTCATTAGGAAAGCTTATTGCGGGATTATCCTTTGAAAAAGTGCTTTTAGTAGGGCAGCATATGCAACATGCCTTAATTCATTTGCCTTCGGCTTATTATTTCCCTGATAAATTTGGCCTACATACTTGGCTTCAAGATCACCCGATTCAGGACAGTTTTCTTTTAGTTAAAGGTTCTAGAGGAATTCAACTCGAAAGTGTTTTGGCATTTTTAGAAAATTCCAAATAATTGCATTAAATTTGCACTTTAGTAAGAAAATCATCTTTCAAAAATACACACAATGGCATCACAATCGGGTACCTATGTACCATTTAAAGTAAAAGACATTGCATTAGCAGACTGGGGTCGTAAAGAAATTCAATTAGCAGAAGCAGAAATGCCAGGTTTGATGGCATTGCGTGCGGAATTTGGCGCAGCACAACCATTAAAAGGTGCGCGTATCGCAGGTTGTCTTCACATGACAATCCAAACAGCGGTTTTAATCGAAACATTAACAGCTTTAGGAGCTGAGGTTACTTGGTCATCTTGTAACATTTTCTCTACACAAGATCACGCAGCAGCGGCTATCGCAGCGGCAGGAATTCCAGTTTATGCTTGGAAAGGGATGAACGAAGAAGAATTCAACTGGTGTATTGAGCAGACTTTATTCTTTGGTGAAGAGCGTCAACCATTGAACATGATCTTGGATGATGGTGGTGATTTGACTAACATGGTTTTTGATGAGTATCCTGAGTTGATTTCAGGCATCAAAGGCTTATCAGAAGAAACTACGACAGGTGTTCACCGTCTATATGAGCGTATGAAGAATGGCACGTTATTCTTGCCAGCAATCAACGTAAATGACTCGGTAACGAAGTCTAAATTTGATAACAAATACGGTTGCAAAGAGTCATTAGTAGATGCGATTCGTCGTGCGAC
>JAGWUO010000096.1 GCA_028868395.1 Cytophagales bacterium
GAACGCTTCAAGTTCATTACTAAGGATAAATTCAATGAATCTTTACGTTGGATCGAAGAGTTCAAGTCTTTGATATATTTTCCTTGTTCGTTCAAGGCATCTAAAGACTTGCGGATACTTTCAGCACCTGATTTGTTGATTACGGAAAGATCTGATAAACGATCTAATAAGTTTGTATTTGTTTTTTTGAAGTAATCTAATTGCTCTTGTAAAGCTTTCAATTGACCATTCTTCGCTTCTAAATCTGTATCTCTCTTTTTCAATTCACCTTGAAGGCTAGCTGTTAAAGATTGGCAATCTGATAAATCTGCTTTTGCTTTAGATAAAGCTGAGCTACTAGATGCTTGTAATTGAGTTAATTGTGATTCCAAATCCGCTAATTTCTTCTTCCCTACACAAGAGGTAAATAAGAAAGGCATCATTGCGAATACCAAGAGTAGTTTTTTCATAACGCAGTTTTTGTTTAATTATCGAGCAAAAATAAGGATCTCCTTTAATAAACGTATCCCGAAATACGTTTTTTTCTAGATTGTTTTTAAAATTTCTCCGGCATCCTCTTCCATCACTTGATTAACCGTAGACATCACCTCAAAAAATACGGCTAATTTTTCCGGCGCAATTCGATCGTAGATTAACTTATTAAAGGCAATCACACCCTTCCGAGCCTGGTCCCGCTTCTTTTTACCAATTTCTGTCAAAAAGATTTTTACCACTCTTTTGTCCTCATAGTTCGCTGAGCGTTCTATCCATTTTTTTTCCTCTAAGGTTTTTAACATTCTTGTTAAAGACCTCGCCTCTAATCCGAGTGCCGGCGCAATCTTGGTGGCTGGTGTTCCATCTTTGTCGATATGCAACAAGACATACCCAATCGCCATCGTCATGTCAAACTGCGCAGAATACGTATTGTACATGCGGCTGATGGCGTACCAACCGGTCTTTATATGGAAATCAATCGTTTCTTCTGCTTTCATAGTAATCCTGCATTTGTATGCGAATAAGGTATGCTACCCTACCTTTGGACAAAAATGAACTAAAAAAAAATAGGATGCAAGCATCCTATTTTCAAATTCCGATAAAAGCAATCGATTATTGAACTCGATTACCCTTCATTCTTTTCGAATTAACCTTTAAGCCATTCAAAGAAGATTTCATAATCATCAAACGAACTCGAGGCGTTTTCGTCACCGACTTCGTCAATCCCTCATACTTTTCGTTGTACACTAAGTATTTGCTCCCTTCAAAGTTCAAACGAGAGATAGATGAGTTTCCTGTTTCATCAACCAATTGATAGAAATACTCTCCGCGTTCCCCTAAAACAGGTGCAAAGATCAAACTATTAGACTCCTTGGCTGGATTGTCAAAAGAAACATACAATTTATCTCCCTCTTCCTTCAATAAAGCACCCGGAGTTTGTTTCTCTAAACTAACACGATTAATCGACTTGCCGTTTTTGAAAACCAATGCCCCCGCTTTCACGTTCGCATCTGTCGAACTCATTTCTCTTTCTAAAATCAAGCCATTGTCATTGTAAAACTGAATCTTGTTCAAAGGAATGTTACTTTCCTTCACCGTTGCTAAAATAGATCCTGTTAAAAAGGCCTTCTCCGAGCAGGAGCTAAATAAGACCGTTGCAAACAATAAAATGGCCAGTTTTTTCATGAGAATGTTAGTTAACGCCTTCGGCTAAAACAAGTACTCGATTATTCAAAACTTCAACAACTCCTCCTTCGATTTGGAAGACCTCTTTATCAGCTGTTAATTCTCCTTTAGCTAAAGTAGAAACGATGGCTGCGTGGTCATTTAAAATTTGGAAGGAACCATTAACGCCAGGCAAAGTCACTACAGATGCTTCTGCAGAGAAAACTTTACGATCCGGTGTAATAATTTCTACAAACATAATTTTCTTTATTTAGCAGCCTCAGCTAATAATTTCTCTCCTTTTACTACTGCATCCTCAATAGTACCTACTAAGTTGAAAGCAGCTTCTGGAAGGTGATCGTATTCTCCATCGATGATCGCATTAAAACCTTTGATCGTATCGTTGATATCTACTAGAACGCCTTTTAAGCCTGTAAATTGTTCTGCCACGAAGAAAGGTTGTGACAAGAAACGTTGTACACGGCGAGCGCGAGAAACGACTAATTTATCTTCTTCCGATAATTCATCTAAACCTAAGATCGCGATGATATCTTGTAATTCTTTATAACGTTGTAAGATTTCTTTCACACGTTGCGCTGTATCATAGTGAGAATCACCTAATACTTCTGCAGATAAAATACGTGAAGAAGAATCCAATGGATCCACCGCTGGGTAGATACCTAATTCAGCGATCTTACGAGATAATACCGTAGTTGCATCTAAGTGGGCAAACGTTGTTGCCGGAGCTGGATCCGTTAAGTCATCGGCAGGTACGTAAACCGCTTGTACCGATGTAATCGAACCACGCTTCGTAGAAGTGATACGCTCTTGCATCGCACCCATTTCTGTTGCTAACGTAGGTTGGTAACCTACCGCAGATGGCATACGACCTAATAGGGCAGATACCTCAGAACCCGCTTGTGTAAAACGGAAGATGTTATCGATAAAGAATAGAATATCACGACCTTGACCTTCGCCATCGCCATCACGGAAGTGTTCCGCCACGGTTAATCCTGATAAAGCTACACGTGCACGGGCTCCAGGAGGCTCGTTCATTTGACCGAACACTAGGGTTGCCTGAGATTTCGCCAGTTCTGTATTATCTACCTTAGATAGATCCCACTCGCCTGCTTCCATCGCGTGCTTAAATTCCTCACCATACTTGATAACGCCTGACTCGATCATCTCACGTAATAAGTCGTTACCCTCACGAGTACGCTCACCTACACCTGCGAATACCGAAAGACCTTCGTATGCTTTGGCAATATTATTAATCAACTCCATGATCAATACGGTTTTACCTACACCGGCACCACCGAATAAACCAATTTTACCACCTTTAACGTAAGGGGCTAATAAGTCGATAACCTTAATACCTGTGAATAAAACCTCAGTTGTAGTCGCTAATTCATCAAATTTAGGCGCAGAACGGTGGATTGGCAATCCTTTGTCAGACTTAGGTTGAGCGATACCATCGATGGCATCCCCTACTACGTTAAACAAACGACCTTTAATTCCCTCACCTGTCGGCATCGTCATAGGAGTACCTTTATCGATTACCTCTTGTCCACGTTGAAGACCTTCCGTTCCTTCCATCGCAATTGTTCTAACGCGATCTTCTCCTAAGTGCTGCTGCACCTCAAGAACAAGCGTTTGACCATTTGATTTCGTTACTGAAAGAGCATTCAAGATCGCTGGTAAATGTGATCCTTCTCCTTCGAAGCTCACATCGACAACGGGTCCAATTACTTGCGCAACTTTTCCTTTGTTAACTGCGTTTGCCATTTGAATTTTAATTTGTTAGCTAAAAAACTACGATTTTGTATTAGTTCACGAATGCTAATACATTCGGACTGCAAAATTAGCCTCTTAATTCGAATTTACCAAAACAGAAATTAGTATTTTTCAACTATTTTTTGCCAAAATCAGGCAATTTCTTTGAATGAATCGTAGTTTGTATGAAATTTAGGAATTCATTTTTGAACCAAAATATGCGCTTGTCTATCCCCGCGTTTTCGAAATACCTTTTTTACATGACCGCTTTAGTGCTCGTGGCTATTTGTGGGCTATGGATTTCTGGAGGTATGTCAGCTTTTACGTGGGTCGAAGTCTCAGAAATGATTCCATTTAACAAGGTGGTCGACACACAAGCCGGCCAAGATTTGCATGCGAACGTCTATTTCATTCGGCAAAACTTTCAAATCCAGGCAACATCCCTCAACGCCGCGCCAGAAATCATAGGATTCACCTTGGCTTTGCTCGGCCTAGGGGTGGCACTTTTTTCTTTTTTACCGGTTTGGCAGGCCGTACTGGGCGCCACGCTTTGGTTTGGGATCGTCGCTTTCACTTTGTCTGACGCTTCTTTTTCTGCTTTATCGCAGATTATCAGTGGTCAGATCTTTAGCTTGAGCCTTTTGGCGCTTGCAGGCCTATCTGTTTTGAGCGCGGCATCAATCCCTTCCTTCCTACTCGGTTTGTCACATAGTTCCACTACTGCCGGATCGAAGAAGAATCGCAGCATTTTAGGTTTGGTTTGGGGGATCAATTTGCTGTTGACTTTTAGTAATCAGCGATTTGACATGGGAATTCGTACGGCGATTCCTGCTTTTATCTGGGTGATTATAGCTTTGGGTGTATATGGGTACCAAAATAAAGACAACAAATCCTTGCTCGGAATTTGCCTACTAGGCCTTTCATCCCTGATTCCACTCTTGTGGCACGCAAACACGCCGGGAATTCAGGCGATTGAAAGCTGGAATTTGATTAACCAGGTGCTGATGGGGCTACTTTTTCCGCTATTTATTTACCGGAATTTTGGCCCTCTACTTGTACAAAACCTTCCCATCCACAAAGTCATACACAAGGCCGTTACACTTCCGCTACACTTAATCCAGATCGGAGTTCTCATTTTGAGTGTGGGCGCCGTCTTTGCATTTAATTCCAGTGCTTACCATCTAGGAATGGCGGCGAAAGAGAATTACGCGGGCGATGTATCCTCTTTATTGGAGGACAAACAGATGGCGGAAATCCATTACAAGAACGCCACTCTGCACAGCCGTTTAAATACCAAAAGCAATCTAAGCCTAGCCGCCCTCGCGCAACAAGCGGGCGACACAGAGACCTTCGCCTATTATGTGGCAGCCAGCCAAAATTCACAGAAAGATCCCGCTCTTTCCGTAGCGCTTGCGAATGTATTCGCCACAGAAAACCGCCCTTTTGATGCCTTATTCACCTTACAAAAAAGTGATTTAACTGACCCACGCATCGCCACACAGCTTGCCTTACAATACGAAAGACTGGCTGTTGCGGATTCCGCGGTTTATTTTTACGATCGCGCACTTTCATTAGATCCAGATAATCCGCTCTACATAGCCAATAAGTTATACGCGGAGTCCACATATTTAAAACGAAAGCCAGCATTCAACCCATCGGAAGACTTAGCCATACAAGCTAATTTAGTTGCCGCAGGAATTCCTACGGCACCGATGAGCCCTTCTTTTGTTCCGAAGGCGGATTTACGCGATTTGGTATACCTATATAATGGATTGGTGTTTTGGAAAGGGAAAGCACCTCTGTATGACTTAACAGGCTGGCAAAGATCTCTAGGCGAAATGTTCCCAGAATTAGAACTATTGAAGTCTTGGCAAGCCTTTTACCACGCAAAACCTGTAGTCGCATTAAACCAATTGAATGTGTCCATCGCGGCGGATACAACGCAAGGTTCGGGAATGACAGGGATTTTAGCTTTTTGGAAATATGCGACGGCTTTTTCGGTAAAGACACCTCCGGTTTCAAAAGCGAATGCACTAATGATGTTAGAAAAATACCCTTTTCAAATCCCGGTTTTGCAACAGGCACTTCCGCTAGTACCCGCAAAAAAAGGGTACGAGGCTGCGCTGGCCGCATTGCAATGGAACGAACAAAATCCG
>JAGWUO010000097.1 GCA_028868395.1 Cytophagales bacterium
CTCTAGCAATAAGCGTTTTTTGTGGAAAATGTGGAAAACTGAAAATACAATTGTGCACAAGTGTGGATAACTTGTGGATAACTCAAAAGCTTTGTGTGGATAAGTCCTGTTTTTGTTTACAATTCTTATCTCTCTTATTGAGGTTTACTTTCAGAGAAAGTACCATCTGAGTAAAAAATCAGAACACGTTCAATCTTTTTAGCGAGATGAGCGGTGGAGATGGGAGCTGCAACAACTGGCTGGCTTGCTTTGGGGCTACTTTCTCTAGGGCGTCTGAGATTCGATTGTACGATCGTTTGCTCAGGCAAATTATTTTTAGGCGATTCTGGCGCGCTAGGTATAATGGCATCAAAAAGAGATGGAGTAGATGCGACCAGAGAAGGAGCTACTTTAGGAGTGGGTGCCGAAATAGATAAATCGCGTTTATCATCCAATAACTCTTCCGCAGGAATTTCAGGGAAGGCAATGAGAATCTTTTGTACGACATCTAAGCTGGGTTTGTTTCTTCCTGAGAGAATGTGAGAGATACTACTGCGAGGAATTCCTAAGGTATCTGCAAACTGAGAGGCACTTAACTTCTTAGCTTGAATTAACAATTCTATTTTAGCGCTTAGATTCATTTTTGTAAACTTGATTAATGTGTTACAAATTTAAACAATCTAATCAAGTTTACAAATATAAATTTTAGTGACAAAAAGTTAGTTTACAAAAGTGACACACAATCAGAATGCAATGCAATCAGTTTACTTTTGTATAATCCTCCAATCGCTTTTTTGAAATCCTTTTTAGACATACCTAACTGATCGTAGATATCTTCAGCTGGGCTTTTATCATGTAGATAGAGAACGCCTTTGTTATCTTTGATAGCTTGTAAAACTTTCTCTACTTGTGCATCCAAACGTACACGTCCAATAGGTTCCAATCGTAAATCTAGTCGTCCGTCTTCGCGTAAATTTTCTATGTAGACAAATGTACTTTGGCCTAATGTTACATTTGTGAATATTTCATTTTTGAATAACATTCCAATTTTACAATTGTCAACCAAACATTTAATGCCTAGGTCAGTGTATTCAAATGGAACAGCTTCGATTTTTGTACCAGGTGCAAAACGATTTTCCTCATCCTCTATAAAGGCAGGCAAGAAATTTTCGATTCTGGCAGAAGCGACGATGCGATCCGTTTGGGCATCTAGGTAAATGTAAACGAGGTAGAATTTGCCTACTACCATTTTTTGGTATTGTTGACTGAAGGGAACAAACAAGTCCTTCGCTAATCCCCATTCCAAGAATACACCCAGTGGTGTAACTGATTTCACCTCCAAATAAGCGAATTGCTTAATCGTGGCGTAAGGCTTTAAGGTAGTGGCGATGATACGATCCTCCGAGTCACGGTAGATAAAAACATCGATATATGAATCGATTTCATATGTTTCTGGAACGTATTGCAAGGGTAAAAGGATTTCATCTTCGTAACCATCTAAATAGAGGCCAAAAGGTACTTCTTTGATAATACGAAGGTGATTGTATTCACCAATTTTCAATTCATTTTCCATAAAAAAAGCCCGGCTGTGAACCGGGCGATAATTCTTGTTATTAACTAAACGACTACGTTATTCTCTCTTAATGCTTGATTAAGCGAGGTTTTTAAGTCTGTACTTTCTTTTCTTTTACCAATGATTAAGGCACATGGTACGCCGTAGGTTCCGGCTGCAAAGGTCTTTTGGATGCTACCTGGAATAACAACCGAGTTTTCAGGTACATAACCAATGTATTCAACTGGCTCTGGGCCTGAAACATCGATGATCTTCGAAGAACCTGTAATGGTTACCCCTGCACCTAAAACGGCTTTTTTGCCAATGTGTGCACCTTCCACTACGATACAACGAGAACCAATAAAGGCTCCGTCTTCAATAATAACAGGAGAAGCTTGAGGTGGTTCTAAAACGCCACCGATACCCACACCACCACTTAAGTGTACATGTTTACCGATTTGTGCGCAAGATCCTACCGTAGCCCAGGTGTCTACCATCGTCCCTTCGTCTACATAAGCACCAATATTTACATAAGAAGGCATTAAGATGGTTCCTTTAGCTAAAAATGCACCATAACGGGCTACAGCTGGAGGAACAACACGAACGCCTAACTCTTTGTAGTTCGATTTCAATTTCATTTTATCGTGGAATTCGAAGATACCCACTTCTGAAACGGCCATTTGACGAATAGGGAAATACATCACGATTGCTTTCTTTACCCATTCGTTTACTTGCCAGCTACCATCAGCCTTAGGTTCTGCCGTTCGCAATTCTCCTTTATCTACTAAGTCTACGACTTTTTCAATCGCCTCAATGGTTTCAGCCTTTGAACGAAGCTCCGGGTTGTCCCAAGCTGCTACAATACTTTTTTCTAATGAATTCATAAAAATGATATGCAATAAATGAAGATGCAAATTAATCAAAAAAGGCTTGGCATCCCCAGAACTGTCGAAATAAAATCAACGATTGCAGGCGATGGGTGCGAAAAAACGCTAAAAAAATGAACTAAATTTAACTTCAACTTTAATAAGTCATTTAGCTGATTATCAATCAGTTGCGTTTTGTTTCAAAATAATATTCGGACAAATTGTGCTAGAAAATTAGCTAAAAAGACAAGTGACATTCTGTCACTCTCCTACCCCATCGATCTGGAGCATTTATTTCTTATACAAATATGCAAAAATAATTTGAATAAAAAACGTATCCGAGTGATTTTTGTGTGAAAATTGCGTAATTAGCATTATGGCTAAATAAAAATATCCTGATTTACTTTTGTAAAATAGGCCTTGTAAACGTTTAATTGGGTTTATTTTATCCTATCTCTCTTGGAATAATGCATTTTAAATGCTATATTTGGTCTTTGTATGAAATCAAATTAATTTATTCAATGAAAAAAATTAAAGTTGCTATTAATGGTTTTGGTCGTATCGGTCGACTTACTTTCCGTCGTTTATTGGAAAAAGAAAATGTGGAAATCGTTGCTATTAACGATTTAACTGACAATGCTACTTTGGTACACTTACTAAAGTATGATTCAGTTCATGGTCGTTTTAATGGTACTGTTACTTCTGATGCAGACAGCATTACTGTTAATGGTAACGTGATTAAAGCTTTTGCTGAACGTGATCCTAAGCAATTACCTTGGGGTGCTTTAGGAATTGATGTGGTTTTAGAATCTACAGGTCGTTTTATCGATCAAGATGGTGCTGGTCAACACTTAACTGCTGGTGCTCGTAAAGTAATTATCTCTGCTCCTGCTAAAGGCGATATCCCTACAGTAGTTTTAGGTGTTAATGATGATACATTAACAGATGATATGACGATTATCTCGAATGCATCTTGTACAACTAACTGTTTAGCTCCAATGGCTAAAGTGTTAGACGATGCTTTCGGTATCGAAAAAGGATTTATGACTACGGTTCACGCTTATACAGCTGACCAAAACTTACAAGATGCACCTCACTCCGATTTACGTCGTTCTCGTGCTGCAGCTTATTCTATCATTCCTACATCTACAGGTGCTGCTAAAGCGGTAGGTTTAGTATTACCTCACTTGAAAGGTAAATTAGATGGTAACGCGATGCGTGTTCCTACTCCAGATGGATCTGTAACTGATTTCACTGCTGTATTGAAGAAAGAAGCAACAGTTGCTGAAATCAACGCTGCTTTGAAAGCTGCTGCAGATGGCCCTATGAAAGGTATCTTAGAATTTACTACAGATGAAATCGTTTCTATCGATATCATCGGAAACCAACACTCTTGTATCTTAGATTCTAAGTTAACAACAGCAATGGGTAACTTAGTGAAGGTAGTAGGTTGGTATGATAACGAATTTGGTTATTCATCACGTGCAGCTGATTTGATCGCTCGCGTAGGTTAATCAACTTGTTTGATATAAATAAAAAAGCCTCTCTTTCTGAGAGGCTTTTTTTATTTCACATTGATAGCTCTGAGGTAATTGATGTTGAATCCTTTTTCGTAAAACATCTCTTCAAAACGCGTTTTGATTCCAAAGTGATCGTCCATCCATTCGGAGGTGTACAAATCGTTCGTCTTGACGATGATATCCCAACCATTTTCAGCTAGTGATCCCTCTGAGAATTCGAAGAAAGGTAAAGAATCGGTTTTAAGGTGAAGAATGCCACCTGGCTTTAAGATTTTCTTGTAGCGATTCAGAAAAGTGTGAAAAGTAAGGCGGCGTTTCTCATCGCGATCGCGTAAACGTGGATCTGGAAAGGTTATCCAAATTTCATCAACCTCGTTTTCAGCAAAGTGTTCGTCGATCACCTGCATATGAATGCGTAGAAAAGCCGTATTCGTTAATTCTAGTTCTCTCGCAGCTCTCCCTCCTTGCGCTAAACGATCACCTTTTACATCAATTCCGACAAAATTCATTTCCGGGAATAGTTTACCTAAGCCATTGGTATATTCTCCTCGGCCACAACCGAGTTCAAGAACGAGGGAGCTATCATTATTAAAATACTGGTTTTTCCATTTGCCGGCTAGGTTTCCCCAGTCAGGTTTTGGACTTTGGATAACATTATCTAAAGCGATAGCTAGATTGTATTTGGCTGTTTTTCTTCTGCTCAATTTGTACGCGTATTAAAAGGTAATTTCTCCTATGAGATAGGTAGATCCACAGATGAGAATTCCATCTGTAGGTTTGGAATTTAATTTAGCGAGGGCAATGGCCTCATTTACATTAGGAATGACTTTACCCTGAAGGCCTTTTGTTGCTGCTAATTTTTGAAGTTCTAAAGCGGAGATTGCTCTTGGGTTATTTGCTTGGGAAAAATAATAGCTGGCTTCTGAAGGAAATAAAGATAAGACTGAATCGATGTCTTTGTCTGCCACCATACCTAGAATAATAGTCAGATGATCGAAACCTTCTTGTTTTATTTGTTGCATTATTTCCGTTATGCCACTTTCGTTATGTCCAGTATCGGCGATGATTTTAGGACTTTCCCCTAAAATTTCCCAGCGGCCTTGTAAACCTGTATTCATCCGGGTTTTTTCTAGACCGGCTTTTATTTTAGAAGCCTCCAGTGGAATTATCTGTTGAATTTGTTCGCACCAAGCTAATACGCCCCGAATATTTTTTTGCTGGTATTGGCCTTGATAGGGGCTATTTACGTTCATTTTCCCCCAAGTTGGGCAGGTGAAAGTGAAAGCTGAAGCGCTAACGACATCTTCAGCAAATTGCAATGGGGCATTGACCGATGAGGCTTTGGCAAGGAAAACATCAGACGTTTCCTGTTGTTTTTCACTTATAGTCACCGGCGTTTCTGATTTAATGATTCCAGCCTTTTCAGACGCAATTTTACCCAAAGTATCCCCCAGCAAATCTTGGTGATCAAAACTAATGTTCGTGATTAGACAGGCCAAAGGTGAAATGATGTTCGTCGAATCCAATCTCCCACCTAAACCGGTTTCAATGATCGCATAATCAACTTGTTGTTCCTTGAAATAAGTGAAGGCCATAATGACAGTCCATTCAAAGAAAGACGGACGCACTTTTTCAATC
>JAGWUO010000098.1 GCA_028868395.1 Cytophagales bacterium
CGGCTTTGGGTTATTTTCTCGCCAAAAAGTTCGGCGCGACAGCTTTGCTGTCGCGCGTACCTTCTAGTTTCCTAGCGAACGTTCGGTCATCCTCCTTTTCCTGGGTGTTCCTCGCACGGCTTTCTCCTATTTTCCCTTTCGCCATCACAAACGCGATCATGGCCTTCGTGGGCGTTCCGTTCCGCTCCTTTATTACGGCAGGAACTTTGGGAATGTTACCAAGAACGTTCTTAGCCGTTTTTACGGGGATCTCCGCTTCATCCTGGGCTTTATTATTTGCACGCCCCGAATTAGTACGCTGGCAAGATGTGGTTTCTGTGCTGCTTTTGGTCGTTTCCGCTGTGGGGATGTATCTTTTAGGGCGCCGCTCTTTGCGATAAATGAGCCTTCGGCTCAAAGCATAGAGCATAAAGCACAAAGAATTAAGATTTCGCTTCCAGCGAATAGTAAAGTGGTGGATTTTATGTAATCTGCCTCTAGAAGCCCTAAACACAATAATGGGTGAAATAAACTTCGAGGTATGCAAGCGACTTTTCAGGTATTGACAGAAAGTGTCAAGATACAAATTGCAAAGAACAAAGTTCAAAGACCAAATTGCGAACTAGGGACTAAGTCCGCAGGACGACTAAACGACAAAGTCGTGACTAATTCACGAAGTGAAGACTTCGCGAAGCGTAATAACTAAATCGCGTAGTGATGACTAAGCCGAAGGCGACTGTTTAATTATCAGTTTATTAAAGGGTAATATCCAAAAAATCGGTTACATTTATCCATGCAACCACTAAACATCAAACTTTACGATTTAGCTCGTGCTAAATTGCACCTAAACGACACCGACGCAATGGACTTTGTATCGAGTATTCACGAACTGCAAGATCACCGATTTGAAAATCTGGTGACGAAAGAATACTTAGATCAAAAACTTTTCGAAATCACCGAAAAAATCAATAAACTAGATTTAAATAGCATTGATCGAACAAATAACTTAGGAATAAGTCTCTTTGAAAAAATGAATCAAATAGATTCAAATAGCATTGATCGAACAAACAAGTTAGAAACAAAACTCTCCGAAAAAATCAATAAACTTGAAAATTCCATTTCTGAATTCAAATCTGAGATTTTAAAATGGATGTTTATTTTCTGGGTAGGTCAAATGTCTGTGACTATTGCCGTAGTAATGATATTTATCAAAAGATAAATTTGACTAAATCCACAAGCGGCAACTAACGTTAGAATTTGTAATACAATCTTTCACATCTATTTATTCACGAGATGCACGAACATACATTCCAAAATCTAGCTTCTAAAGATTATTTAAGCAAAAAATTAACAGATACTAAAATAGACATCATAAAATGGATGTGCTTCTTTTGGATTACTCAAATGGCTGTCTACATCGCAATCATTCTGATACTTATCAGAAAATAATCTACTGACTAAGTCCGCAGGACGACTAAACGACAAAGTCGTGACTAAATCGCGAAGCGATGACTTAGCGAAGCGTAATGACTAAATCGCGAAGCGATGACTAAGCCGAAGGCGACTAAATCGCGTAGCGATGACTAAGACGCAACGCGTCGACTAAGTCACGAAGTGACGACTTCGCGAAGCGTCGCAACCAAGCCGCTTCGCGGCGACTTGCTACGCAAGCGAATCTATCACCTGAACTTTTCCCCAAAGGTGCATGTTATCTTGAATGAACTTCTTGTGGAGTGGGTGGTAGAGGTATTCTTTCTCTTTTTCGGCGCTGTCGAAAACTAGGACAACTGAAAAGGTGTAACTTGCTTCTGTAACTGATTTGTCAAAATCGGTGACGATGGGCTTGCCTACGTGGGCTGAGGCGATCATAGGGAGGGTGCCTAGAGATTTTAGGGCGCGGTAGAGTTGATCGGTTTCGGTGGTGGAGGTTGGGTTTTTGGCCCAAAACAACACATGATGTATAAAGGTCATTTTCGTTGAAGGTTCAGCTGATGCCACAAAGGGCAAGGTCGAGGCTAGGGCGATAAAATCGCGGCGGGAGGTTGACATAGGTTTAATATTTTTTCAATTCTACGATGGAAAATCCACAAATCAAAGTGATTGTGACCGGGGTAACCGGGATGGTGGGCGAGGGCGTGATGCTAGAGGCGTTGCGTTCGCCGTTTGTGAAAGAGGTTTTGGCGATTAGTCGCAAGCCGTCTGGTCACAAACACCCGAAATTAAAAGAGTATTTTTTGGCCGATTTTTATCAGCCAGAGGAGATCAAAGAGGTCGTGAAGGATTACGATGCATGCTTGTTTTGCCTAGGAGTTTCGTCCGTGGGGATGAAGGAGGAAGAGTTTAGGCGCAAGACGTACGACTTGACCTTGGGTTTTGCGGCTCAAATGCCTAAACATATAAGCTTCAGCTATATTTCTGGGATGTCTACGGACAGCACCGAAAAGGGTTCCATCATGTGGGCGAGGGTGAAGGGGAAGACAGAAAATGATCTGAAAAAGATGGGTTTTCGGGATTCCTATTCGTTTAGACCGGGGTATTTGCAGCCAATGAAGGGGAATAAATTCACCTTGAAATACTATAAATACATTGATTGGATGTATCCGCTGCTGCTTTTGGTGGCGGGGAAGACGGCGTCTACTTTGGAAGAATTAGCGAAGGCGATGATCGAGGTGGCTGCCTTCCCGATCGAGAAGAAGACGATCGAGGTGGTGGATATCAAGGCTTTGGCAGAACAAATGAACAAGAGAATCTAGGGGAATTGCTCAGAAATGGGTAATTTTGGCCTGAAATGTAATACAATAATCAATGGATAAGAAAGTAGTTTTAATGATCTTAGATGGCTGGGGCATCGCAACAAACCCCAAAGTTTCCGCAATCGACGCGGCTAAAACGCCATTTATTTCTTCGCTTTACGGCAAATATGCGCACTCGAAATTAGAGGCGTCCGGCTTAGCAGTGGGCTTACCAGAGGGCCAAATGGGCAACTCCGAAGTGGGCCACATGAACTTAGGGGCAGGCCGCGTGGTCTACCAAAACCTGGTTCGCATCAACAAAGCAGTCACAGAAAATACCTTGGGCCAGGAGCCTGAATTAGCCAAAGCATTCGACTATGCTAAAGCAAACAATAAATCCGTTCACTTCATGGGCCTCGTGTCCGACGGTGGTGTTCACGCACATATCGAGCACTTGAAATCCTTGCTTTCGACGGCGTCAGAGGCAGGTTTGGGCAAAGTTTTCGTCCATGCTTTCACCGATGGCCGCGATACGGATCCCAAATCAGGTCTAAAATTCATGACCGATTTATATCAACATACGCTTAAAACCAACACGCAAATCGCTTCAGTAACGGGTCGTTACTACGCGATGGACCGCGATAATCGCTGGGAACGTGTGGCTTTGGCCTACAAAGCAATGGTCCACGGCGAAGGTACTCCTTCCACTGATGTACTAAAATCCATCGAAGAAAGCTACGCGGCTGGTGTAACGGACGAATTCATCCACCCAATCATCATGACCGATGCTTCAGGTGCTCCTGTAGGCAACATCCAAGAGGGCGACGTGGTAATCTGCTTCAACTTCCGCACGGACCGCGGTCGCGAAATCACACAGGCTTTAACGCAGCGTGATTTCCACGAGGAGAACATGCACAAAATGAATTTGTACTACCTGACGATGACGGAATACGATAAAGAATTCCAAAACGTCCACGTAATCTTCAACGATTCTAACCTACCAATGACGATGGGCGAGGTCCTAGAGGGCGCGGGTAAAAAACAAATTCGCATCGCCGAAACCGAAAAATACCCACACGTTACCTTCTTCTTCTCTGGCGGTCGCGAGGCCCTTTTTGAAGGACAACAAAACATCCTACGCAACTCCCCAAAAGTAGCGACCTACGATCTTCAACCCGAAATGTCTGCCGCAGATCTTCGCGATGCGTTGATCCCAGAATTAGAAAAAGAGGAGGTAGACTTCGTCTGCTTGAACTTCGCTAATCCAGACATGGTAGGCCACACGGGCGTTTTCTCAGCCGTAGTAAAGGCAGTCGAAACGGTAGATGCTTGCGCCGAGGCAGTTGTCAAAGCGGGTCTTGCTCACGGCTATTCCTTCATTATTATCGCTGACCACGGAAACGCGGACGTTATGATGAACGAAGATGGTTCACCTAACACGGCTCACTCAACGAATTTGGTTCCTTGTATTCTAGTAGACAACGACTTCAAACCTACGCTTCGCGACGGTAAACTGGGTGACGTGTCTCCTACGATCTTGAAACTAATGGGCGTGGCTCAGCCGAAAGAGATGACGGGGGTGGCGTTATTTTAATTTTCGCGTTGCGAAAATTAAAATAAGTCAAAGAGTCGTTTGCGCTTCTCGGCAAACTTAGTCATCGCTGCGCGATTTAGTCCGGAGGGGCCTTGAGGGCCTCAAAAGGCACTATTGTAAAATTACTTTCAAAGTACTGAATGGCATTTTCGCGTTTTGACACTTTTTGTCAATACCTGGAAATGCCATTTATACTTTCAGACTATATTCAACACAATATTGGGTTTGGAGCACGGAGAGGCAGATTCGACAAAATCGGCTATACGATTCGCCGCAGGCGATGCCATATTTATTCTTTATGCTTTGTGCTTTATGCTTTGATCCGAAGGATCTAGAATGCTTTATGCTTTGAAATAAAAGAAGCCCAGCGCTATGCGCCGGGCTTCTTTTATTTTTCAATCGGTTGATTATCCTGATCGACGATCACGAAGACGTCCTCTTTGGGTCGCTTCATGAAGTACTTTTCGCGCGCGTATTTTTCTAACAACGCCGGATTTCCCATCACGGCAGCACGTTCCTGTTTCAGCTCTTTTAATTTGTGCCGATAGTATTCGTGCTCTGCCTTCAGGTCTGCCAATTCGGTGTAGAGTCTATATTGGACTGAAAGATCGTTTGTATCTAATACGAACATCCAAACTAGCAAAACACTAGTGGAAACGTAATAGAAACGATTTGGCCCTAAAAATAAACTACGAACGCGCTCAAGCATGGAATTAGAATTTCAAACCTGGGAAATAAGCGTTAGCTCCTAATTCCTCCTCAATACGAAGCAATTGGTTGTATTTAGCCATACGGTCAGAACGAGACGCAGAACCAGTTTTGATTTGGCCTGTGTTCAATGCTACCGCTAAGTCAGCGATCGTAGCATCTTCAGTCTCTCCCGAACGGTGTGACATGATGTTTTTGTATGAATTGCGTTTCGCTAAGTTCACCGTATCGATTGTTTCTGTTAATGAACCGATTTGGTTAACTTTTACTAAAACTGCGTTTGCAACGCCTTTTTCGATACCTTGTTGTAAACGCTTCACGTTCGTAACGAATAAATCGTCACCTACTAACTGACATTTAGAACCGATCAATTTAGTTTGCTCAGCCCAACCTGCCCAATCGTCTTCAGCCATACCATCTTCAATCGAAATGATTGG
>JAGWUO010000099.1 GCA_028868395.1 Cytophagales bacterium
GGAGTAAAAATGCGCCGTTTTGATGTAAACCTTCGCGTATCGAATGCATTGAACGCGGCTTACCGCGATTACTTGAATCGCTTCCGTTATTATGCTGACGACCAAGGTCGCAACATTAGCCTAAAAGTGTCGTATTCGATTTAGCGACGAAGCCAAGATTCTGGATTTTGGCGTACGGTATTCTTCCAAACCTGAAAATTAATCTCAGC
This sequence comes from Cytophagales bacterium, assembly GCA_028868395.1. The sequence continues at coordinate 210 of JAGWUO010000099.1, forward strand.
CGTTCCATCCTCATCCGAGGCCACAGAACCGATGCGTTGACCCGTTCTTACCCGAGTTCCCACACTGACAGACACATTGGCTAGTTTACTATAAACGGTGAAATAATCCCCGTGCTGAATAGCTACTACCATATTGATCCCCGGAATATTCACGACCGATTGCACCACACCATCATACACAGAATGCACGGGGGAACCTGGTGAAGTTTGGATATCAATCCCATTATTGTTGATCATTACCCCTTTTAATAAAGGATGTTTATGTACACCAAAGTGATCCGAAATAAATCCCGACGGAACCGGGAAAGGCATGCGACCGCGCAAAGCAGCGAAAGAGCTCGCTAATTTCGCCTCGTCTGCGTTCATGTAATAAGTATTACTTTCGATCTTCTTTTCTTCTACAGGAGCTGGAGCTGGCTCTACTTTTGGCTTCTTCGCTTCTGCTACAGCCGCTTTTTTCTCTTCTTTAGGGGACTCTTTTTTCTCCGTTTCTCTCTCCGCTAAAATCTTTGTCGTCTCCCCTTTCTTCAGTTCTGGCAATGCAGGCTTCACCACCTCCACTTTTTTCACTTGACGGGCTTGGCGAAGTTTACGCTCACGTTCAATACTTTTTTGGATCTCTCTTTGAACGATACCGGCAATCAAATTATCCAATTTGCGCACCGCTAATTTCTTTCGCTCTAATTCCGTTTTCAGCTTCTTCTCTTGCTGAGTTAATACGGTAACAACCTTGTCTTCTTTGGTCTTTAATACCTCTAATTTCTTCTTCTCCCCTTCCTTCTCCACTAACACTTTCTTCTCCTCTTGCTTTTTGTAAACGACCTTCTGCTCTTGGGTCATTAAATCTTGACGGGTCTTGTAAATCAAATCAGCCTGTTTCTTTCGGTTGGCAGAATAATGACGTAAGTAGTCAAAGCGGCGAACAAATTCGCCAATATCATTCGATAGCAACAGAAAGCTCATCTTGTTGTACACAGAGGCTGTTTTTTGAGCTTCATAAATCATCAAAGCATATTCTTTCTTTAATCGCTCTAATTTTGCTTTTAGCACATCCCCTTCCTCGCGTAGTTTTTGCGCTTCTTCCGCAAGAATCTGTTGGTTTTGCTCAAGCACGCTGATCTGTTTTTTCTGAACGCCAATTTGCTCTTTCAACACGTTTAGCTTTCCAATCGACGCGTTTTTCTTCTTCGAAGTACGAGAGATGATGGAATTAAGCTCCTTGATTTTGGACAAATTATCTTTCTTCTGCTGCTCTAAAGCAGCTTTCTTATCTGACTGTGCGAAAGATGAATTGGTAAATAGGAACGCGAATAAAAGGAAAAGGTATTTCAAGGCTTTAATAATTTGGCGGGAACTTTAAAAGGAAATTCCAAGGGCGTATCTAACAATTCTACTTTGGAATATTTGATGGTAATCAACGTCTGATTCACCTGATTTTCTTTGTTTTTCACATCTAGCGTGATCGAACTCGAGAAAGGGAAAATGGCTGAATTCAAGTTCGCAAAATCCTCGTAATCCAAGGTCATTTTGTTCGAAGAAGGCAGATCACTTACTGACAATTTCTTCAACTTCCGATTAGGGCCTACCCAGTTATTGACCTCCACGTGTCCCTCTTGCTGTTTTATCAAGAAGTTTTCATTCTCGCGAACCACGCGGCGCGTATTGTTTTTCTTATACGGTTGGTTGCCCACGATCATATTTTGGATCAAATCATAACTCACTTTAAAACCTAAACTGGTACTTAAGCTATCGTAGGTTAAATTCGTGTATTCGTTGTTAATCTTGTGGTAAAATTGAACACGGTCTTTGGTGAATAAAACGGCCGCACCTGAAATCATCGATACGGAAATGTTCGCCCAGATGATACTATCTTTTTTCATCCGAATATCCACAATGTAGTTGTCCGTATTCGAGCGTGTTTTCCACATCACCTTCGATTTCGCCTTTAAATAAGTGAAATTCAAGTCGTCAGAAGGGGATTGTTGATCCACCATTTCGACAGGAGCCACAGGCTTTGCCACAGGAGTGGAATCTACCAAAATGGTTTCGACTTGCACGGGATTCGTCGGAGCTATCGTTGCCTTAGGAGCACAGGCACCTAAGATGGAAAGGATAACAAGACTGAAAATAATCCGCATAAGGAGGAATTTTGGTAACAAAAATAGCTCAATTTTCGGGAATTTGACGCAATCGAATCTTTTTATCTACAGATTCACGGCCCGGATCTAAGCGAAGTGCTTCTTTCCAAGCATCTAGCGCTTTATCTACTAATTTCAATCGAAAAAGCACATCGCCATAATGTTCCCACAAAGTCGCGGACACATTTTCTCTGTCTTTTAAGGCTGCCTCCATGGCTACTCGGGCTTCTGCGAATCGTTTTAATTCATACAAAACCCAGGCGCGAGTATCTAAATAGGTCCCATTTTTCGGATGATCTTTGACCAGACGAGCAGAAAGAGAATCCGCTAAGGCTAACTTTTCTTTTCGGATAGACAAGAAGTAACTGTAATTATTCAGTACATGATCGTCCTTGGGATTAGCGGCTAAGGCTTTTTCGAAGGCCTCATCTGAAGCGGCATTATTTCCTAAAGCCTGGTAGGCATCTCCTAAAATGGGATACACCCACGGCGCCATGCGAGGGTAATTTTCCAATGCCTCCAGGGCATGTTCCACTACCGCCTCCTTTCGATTTAATTCCCAATCTAATTGAATAATGCGCACCCAAAGTTCTTCCTGAACGGGACCTAAATTCGCCGCTTCAAGGTAATATTTATTTTTATCGGCCAGATCTTTAGCCTCATCGCCCTTAGATAAAAAGACAAATTGCTTCACCCGAATCATATCGGGCTCATTATCGAAGCGGTGATCGTCGTAGGCTAGCAGATTTTCGAAGCATTCCAAAGCCTTTTTATACTCCTTGTTCGCCAAGAGTAAATCTCCATACAACAGACCATAATCAAAGGAATAGGGCGATAAAAGATGTGCTTTTTCTGCGTTTGTTCTAGCTGAGGTGAGTTGTTTGTCAGCGAGGTAGCTTTTGGCCAAATAATAAAAGACCGCCGGCTCCTTCGTCTGCACCTTAGCGAGTTTCTCGAACACCAAGATCGCCTCGCCAAAATCCTCCTTCATGTAGGCGCGCATGCCGTCCACCATGAGTTCTTCAGACTGCGCAGCCACAGAAAAAAACCCACCTAAAAGTAAAATCAAATAAGTGAGTTTTCGCATCATTTTTTACGCTACCGTGACATTCACGAACAAGTTAGACTCCTCAAAAGTAAGTTCAGTCGATGCCGAATCCACCCACTCTAAACTCAAGGCTTGCACCTCCTGCGAGATGTAGGCTTTGAATTCGTTCAAGCTGGCCGTCCATTCTTCGTCCGAACGCTGCACTTGGATATTTATTTTGTCCGTCACATCGAAACCAGAATCTTTACGCAAGTTTTGGATACGGTTCACGAATTCACGGGCGTTCCCCTCGCGAACTAATTCCGGAGTTAACGTATTATCTAACGCAATCGTCAATCCACCCTCACTTGCCGTCAAATAACCAGGCATATCTTCCGTCAAGATTTCAATGTCCGCTAGTGCGATCTCAAATCCTTGAATCTTGGCTGAACCCGCTGACTCGATTGCCGCTAAATCATCTGCAGACATGCCCGTGATAGCCTCCGCGACCACTTTCATATCTTTCCCAAATTTAGGCCCTAAAGCCTTGAAATTAGGCTTCACTTTCTTATTCAATACGCCAGACGCATCATCTAAGTAATTGACTTCCTTTACGTTCACCTCTGATTTGATCAGATCTTCTACGCGACGGATTTGGTCTCTTACCGACTCTTGCAATACCGGCACTAAAACTTGTGCCAAAGGCTGACGCACTTTCAAACGGTGCACTTTGCGAATCGAGTGAACGAGCGAGCAAATGCCTTGTGCTAGTTCCATCGAGGTCTCTAATGCTGGATTTTGCAGGCTCGGATTAACCTTCGCGAAATGCGTCAAGTGAACCGATTCATTACCCGTCAAATTCTTGTACAACCATTCTCCGTAGAACGGAGCGATAGGCGACATTAATTGAGCCACCGTCTCTAAACAGTGGTATAAAGTCTCATAAGCCGCTTGTTTATCTGCGTTGATCGCCTGATTAGCTGTCTCCGGATTCCAGAAGCGTCGGCGTGACAAACGAACATACCAGTTAGATAAGTGATCACAAACGAAATCTTGGATCGCGCGACCTGCTTTCGTAGGCTCATAGGTCTCAAAAGCCTCATCGACTTCTGCGATTAAGTTCATTAATTTAGATAGAATCCAACGATCTAATTCCGTTAAATCCTCCTCCTTAATGCCTTTTTGCTCAAATCCATCAAGATTTGCATATAAAGCAAAGAAATTATACGTATTCGTTAGTGTGCCAAAGAACTTGTTGCGCACTTCCGTAATCCCAGCTAAATCAAATTTCAAGTTATCCCATGGCTGCGCATTCGTGATCATATACCAACGCGTTGGATCCGCTCCATAGCTCTTTAAGGTCTCGAATGGATCGATAGCGTTGCCTAGGCGTTTGGACATCTTGTTTCCATTTTTGTCCAATACCAACCCCGTCGAAACGACATTCTTGAACGCCACAGAATCTTCCACCATACTTGAAATTGCGTGCAGCGTAAAGAACCAACCACGCGTTTGATCCACCCCTTCCGAGATGAAATCCGCCGGATAACTCTGCTTAAATACGTCTTGATTTTCGAATGGATAGTGCCACTGCGCAAACGGCATGGCACCTGAATCGAACCAAACATCAATCAAATCCAGCTCTCTTGTCAACACATTTCCAGTCGCAGAAAGCAAGAATACCTCATCCACAAATGGACGATGCAAATCTGCCTCTCCAGCGGCTAGAGCCTTTAAAAAGGCGGCATTCCCTTTTGCCTGAACGTCTGTCAGAGTCCCTGATGCCTGCGCCTTTTCGATTTCTGATTTCAATTGTTCTAATGAACCGATACAGATTTCCTCTGCACCATCTTCCGTCCGCCAGATAGGCAGCGGCGTTCCCCAATAGCGAGAACGAGACAAATTCCAGTCCACTAAATTCTCTAACCAATTACCAAAACGACCCGTTCCAGTCGACTCCGGTTTCCACTGAATCGTCTTGTTTAAGGCGATTAATTTATCTTTTACCGCTGTCGTCTTGATAAA
>JAGWUO010000100.1 GCA_028868395.1 Cytophagales bacterium
GATCAATCATTAAGTTTCAAGGTGAATCTGTCCTTAAAATTGAAAGAGATTTAAACTCTTTGCCATTTGACCCCAATAGATTAGAGGCAACTGTAGATGAAAAACATTATGCAAAATTAGTTGGATTAAATGATTTTGAAAATGGAACCATTGAGATTAAGATGTATAGTCAAATTCAAGAACCATCCCCTTTTGCAGGAGCTGCCGGTTTTATTGGCTTGTATTATCGAATTGCTGCAAACGATTCTGCGTTTGAGTCAATTTATTTGCGACCTAAAGCTGGAAGAGCCCCCAATCAAATGCATAGAAACCACGCTGTTCAATATTTTTCTTATCCGAATGCAAAATTTGAAACACTTAGAAAAAATTATCCTCCTGGCTCGTATGAGGGTTCGGCACCAGTTGCTTTAAAAGAATGGATAACAATGAGAATTGAGGTAAATGGAGAAACGGCCGAAATGTTTATTAACAATATGAAATATTCCTCTTTTATCGTTGATAAAATGTTGGGTAAAGTTAAAAAAGGTGGAGTTGGACTTTATGTTGATATTGCTACAGTTGGATACTTTAAGGATTTGAAAATAATAAAAAGACCTTATAAAGCTCCAATTAAGAAAGAAGTTAATCAGGAAGGTATTTAAACTCTCTGTCAATTTGCACGAAGTTTAACCCTTTAATTTCCTAATAGTCACATACTCAATCATTGGTATATAGTTGCATCTTTCGTCTGTAAGGAGAGCAATAATGATAAAAAGGTTATACTTTTATAGTGTAACCTTTTTTTTACGCCTCAACTAATCAAATGATGGATAGGAACGAATTTCTCAAAACAAGTGGATTACTCTCTGCGGCTTCTATTTTTCCTGTAGAAGGGTTATTTTCCAATAATCTGACAAACAACCGAATAGATAGATTAGTTGATGAAAATGGCCATTTTGTTTTACAGCCTTTACCATATTCAGAGTCGTTCTTAGAACCTTATATGGATGCTGAGACCGTTCACCTTCATTATACGTTTCATCACGGTGGAGCTACAAAGGCTGCCAACATAGATGTAAAAAAAATTCAGGAGGCAATGGATTCTAATAATTTTGAAACAGTTGATTATTGGACGAAGAAATTAGCTTTTCATTCGTCCTCTCATATTTTGCATTCTATTTTTTGGACAAATCTTACTAATCAACAATTGTCTCCGAGTGGCAATTTATTAAAGCAAATCGAAAAGGATTTTGGGAGCTACGAAAAATTAAAATTATATCTAGCTCAAACATCAAAAAATGTTGATGGTAATGGCTGGGGGATACTTGCATATCAACCTATGACAAAGAAACTTGTTGTACTACAATGTGAAAACCACGAAAAACTCACTCAATGGGGCTGCGTGCCAATTCTTGTCATTGATGTTTGGGAACATTCATATTACCTAAAATACAAGAATAAAAGAGCTGATTTTGTAGATACGTTATTTAAAATCATCAATTGGGAAAACGTGGCGGACAGGTTTAACAATGCGACCAAATTAATTTGAATATAGGCATCTCTATTGTATGAATAATCGGTTTTGCATTTAGTAAATAAGTAGACTTCTTGTAAAATTTACACGAAGTTCACCCCTTTAATTTCCTGATAGTCACATACTCAATCATCGCATTATAGCTGCATCTTTCGGCGGAAAGGGGAGCAAGCCGATCAGAAATGATCGGCTTTTTTGTTTTATATTTGTTCAAACTGAGGATATGGCATATTCAGAACATCAAGCGGACCGAATAAGAGCACGGTTAAAAGGTATTCATTATTTTGAAAAGAAAATGATGGGTGGCCTTATTTTTATGGTGCGCGATGCAATGTGTATTGGATTAGATTTTGATAAAAAATGTAATGAAGACAGATTGATGGTACGTGTCGGGAAACTTAATTACGAGAATTTGTTGAACCAAAACGGAAGTACTATAATGGACTTTACCGGACAAGTAATGAGAGGATTTTTATTTATTAAGGCATCTGGTTTTGATTTTGAAGAAGGACTTGATTTTTGGATTGAAAAAGGTTTAGAATTCAACCGAATATTAACAAAAGAGTAAAGACAAATAGGATATGAAAAAAATGACCTGCAAACAGCTCGGCGGAGCTTGTGACATTGAATTTTTAGGAGAGTCCTTTGATGATATTGCAAGCCAAAGTAAAAAACACGGAATGGAGATGTTTCAAAAAGGAGATGTTGCACATATTGAAGCAATGAATGAAATGCAAAAGATGATGAAAGAACCTTCCGACTTTGCTAAATGGTTTGAAAGCAAAAAGGAGGAGTTTAATAATATAAGTAATATTTAACCATTCAATTTCTTGATAGTTAGATATTCAATCATCGCATTGTAGTTGCATCTTTCGTCTGTAAGGGGAGCAAAACTGCACAAGGCGACAGAAATGTCGCCTTTTTTGTTGTCCATCAGTGAGTTAGGTTAGCTGCATCTTTAGCTATATTTGTTTTATGAATTCTATTATAAGTTCTGAACGATTAAATCTTAGACATTGGGTTGAAAGTGACATTACATCTCTTATACAAATGAACAAAGACGAAGATGTTATGAGGTACTTTTCTTCCATCATGTCAGATGATGAATCTATTGATTTTTATGATAGAATAAATAAGCACTTTTCAGATTTTGGTTATGGGTTATTTGTAGTTGAAGAAAAAGTATCAAACAAATTCCTGGGATACACTGGTTTTATGATGGCTCAGTTCGAATCCGCTTTTACACCTTGTGTTGAAATTGGTTGGAGATTTAATAAAGAAAATTGGGGAAATGGATTTGCTACAGAAGCAGCTAAAGCGTGCTTGGAATATGGATTTTCTAAGCTCAATTTTATAGAAGTACATTCATTTACTTCGGTTCTTAACAAGAAATCTGAAGCTGTAATGCAAAGAATCGGAATGAATAAAGTCGGCGAATTTAATCATCCTAAAGTCTCAATGGATAGCCAGCTAAGGCTGCATGTAAATTATCACATTAAAAATGTCAAGCCTTCAATTTCTTAAAAGTCACCTACTTGATCATCGCATTATAGCTCTACCTTTTGATTATTAATTTTTAAATTAGCATACTTAATTTTCAATTCATGGGCGAGTTTTATAAACAGATTTCAGCGACACAAAAGGCATTTATCAACAAGCAACACATGTACTTTGTGGGTACAGCTCCTTTGTCAGGCGATGGGCATATCAATGTGTCGCCGAAAGGCTTAGACTCCTTTCGGATAATAAACCCCAATCAAGTGGCGTATTTAGATGTGGTAAGTTCTGGCAATGAAACCTCAGCCCACATATTGGAAAATGGCCGAATAACCATCATGTTTTGTTCTTTTGACAAGAAACCCTTGATATTAAAATTATATGGGAAGGGGGAAACGATCTTGCCCTCCAATGAAAAATGGACTACTTATGCCCAAGGATTTGATGTCTATGAAAGTACGCGCCAAATCATTGTTGTAGATGTAGAATTGGTTCAAAGCTCTTGTGGTTTTGGTGTGCCTCGCTATGATTTTATCGAGCATCGCGATATACATTTTTCTTGGGCCGCTCAAAAAGGTTCAGAAGGTTTGAGTCATTACATCGATGAGAATAATTTGATTAGTTTGGATGGGCTGCCAACGGCTTTGGGGCTTGAGAGAAATAAACAGTAAAATCAAACAAAGTACCCCATTAATCCATCACACAGCGAAAGCCCGTATGTTGTAAGCCTGAGTCCGGGCTAGACTTCATCCGTGCGGAGTTGCGGTAGCTAGAACAATATCCGTCATTACATAAAAAAGATCCGCCGCGCATCACGCGTTTAGCAACACCTGGTTCATCCGGGTCATAACTGGATATAGGGCCTTTCGGGTTTAAAGTCGGACTCTTTTTATAGTAATCGGCACGGTACCAATCAGCGCACCATTCCCATACATTTCCAGCGATATCATATATTCCATAGCCATTTGCAGGGTAAGATTTAACCGGTGCAGTGGTCGTTTTATATCCGTCTAATGCTTGATCCTCATAGGGGAAATGCCCTTGAAAACTATTCGCTTTATACGGAGCGGAATTCACCGACACGTCCCCCCAAGGGTAAATCTTATTTTTTAATCCCCCTCGGGAGGCCCATTCCCACTCTGCTTCTGTGGGTAATCTTTTGCCGGCCCAACGGGCATAGGCAATGGCATCGTCCCATGAAACATGAACAACGGGGTGGTTTTCTCGGCCTTTTATCGTAGACCCAGGGCCCTCTGGATGTCGCCAGTCTGCGCCCCGCTTAAATGTCCACCATTGGGAATAATCCGTTAAATCGACGGGCCCAGCTGTGGGAACAAATACTAAAGAACTTGGTGCTAACAGTGAATCGGCTGGTTTAGGCGTTCCCTTCGGAACTTGCTTTGACAACTCCGTCCAATCAATCGTCTTTTCAGCAGTCGTTATGTAACCCGTTGAATTAACAAATGACGCAAATGCTGCATTTGTTACCTCCGTTTCATCCATCCAAAAGGCCTTAATTTGTACTCGATGTAGCGGGAATTCGTCGGCACGCCCTTGCGAATCGTGTGAACCCATGAGAAATATTCCCGCTGGAATAGGTTTCATGCCGGCGTGGGATTTCAAGGTAGGCTTGGTCTTAGTGGTTTGAACGAGCTTTATTCGAGTAGGAATAGGGGTGTGGCATACTGGAATTTTGGCCTGACCTAAAACGGGCATGCAGATGGCTAAGGGCAAACTTGAAAGCCACAACCAAAAAAGAAACCTCATTTTGGCATCCATCCTATTTTCTTTTAGCCTTCATCTCCGCCGCCTTTTGTTTCGGCACACCGAATACCTTTCCTTCTACTGCATCATTTAAAAAGCGATCTATGTAGCCGTTGCTAATGGTGCTATTATCCTTGTATTTCAAGCGTATGGCATCTAATTGCCTATGCAAAGTCTTTCGAATCGAAGCATACGCTGGATCATTGTAGACATTCTTTAATTCCAAAGGGTCCTTCTCGCGGTCAATAAGCTCCCAAGCGTCCGTAGAAAAATAGTAATGAATTAACTTGTATTGCTTTGTAACAATGGCATAGTGGCGATTCACCATATGTTCTGCGGGGTATTCATAATAGTGGTAATATACCGCATCGCGTTTCCAAGATTTGCCAGTCATCAAGGGGATTAGACTTTGTCCTTGCATATCCTTGGGTGCCGGGATATTGGCGGCATCTAAAAAGGTTTGCGCAAAATCGAGGTTTTGAACTAAAGCATCTGATTTTTGGCCGGCTTTAATTTGGCTTGGCCATGACACCATCAGCGGAGTTTTGAAGGATTCATCATAGATGAAGCGCTTGTCGAACCAACCGTGCTCGCCTAAATAAAATCCTTGGTCGGAAGTATA